>JAUXEH010000409.1 GCA_030620655.1 Candidatus Aminicenantota bacterium
CATGCCCGCGTAGATGGCCTCGGCCACGGCGTTCTGAAAATCATCCGTCAACAGTTTGCGTTCTTCGTCAGGATTGGAGATGAAGGCGACCTCCACCAGAACGGCCGGGCAGGCCACACCGGTCAACACCTTGAAGGGCGCCTGCTTGACTCCCCGGTTCCGCGTGTCCCGCAGTGTGTTGAGCTCGCTCTGTATGAGCTCCGCCAACTGACTGCTCTGTTTCAGGTAATTGGACTGGGCCATGTCCCAGAGGATCATCTTGATATCGTCGCCGGCATCGCCCTGGATCTGATTGAGCTCCGTCGAGTTGTTTTCCATGTAAGCCAGCCGCCGCGCCTCCTCGTCCGTGGCATTCAGATTCAGAAAATAGGTTTCCGCGCCCCTGGCCTTGCTGCCTGGGAACCCGTTGGCGTGGATGCTGATGAAGAGGAAGGCATGTTCGTTGTTGGCGATAGCGGCCCGCATTTCCAAAGGAACATCCACGTCCCGGTCCCGGGTAAGGACCACCCGGTATGCCAGGTTGCGTTCGATGATGGCCCTGAGCTTCCGGCTGAGGGACAGGGTGATGTCCTTTTCCAGGGTACCGTTCTGCCCCATGGCCCCCACCTCGAGGCCGCCGTGTCCGGGGTCGATGATGATGGTCCGGTAACCCTGGGCGCGATTCTGGACCGGAGAGGGTGTAGAGACGCCGGCACCGGGCTTCTTCTCCGGGACCGGCGGCGGCTTTTCCTTGGCCGCATCCTCGGCCTCTGGCTGGGGATCGATCCCCTCGGGCAGCACGTCGATGACCAGCCGGGGAGGATCGGTAAGACTGGATGTGGCGTGCTTGAAATCAGACATCCGCACCTTGATGTTCAAGACATAGAAGTCCGCGCCCTCGGTCCAACCGATGGAATCGATATACCGGCTGCGGAAGGAATTCCTGCGGATCCGGAACGGCTGGTCGGCCCTGATCCTCACCAGGAGATAGATGCCGTTTTTCTCAACGCTGGAACGGATGGGATAATTGGAGGTGAGGGTCAGCCGGCAGGCATCGGTCAAATCCTCCACGGAAAGCTGAAGGAAGGGTGAAGCCTGGGGGCCGGCCGCGGCGGCAGGGCTAATAATACCAGACAGAATAAGGAGGGCCGCAAGGCAGAGGACAAGGTATTTCACCACGTTTCACTCGTTCTCAAAATTTGGAGGCGGCGGGAATCGAACCCGCGTCCGAAGACATTCGACAGAAGGTGTCTACATGCTTATCCCTTTCTTTTTTCTCGTTCCAAGGCTGCTGAAAGGGAGAGCGACCCCGGAACCAACTCCGAGAAGTTTCGCGTGCCGGACACGGAGCCAACCCGACCCACTATCCTGCAAGTCGACGCTCCCCGGAAGCCGCAGGAAAACGACCGAGAAACGGCATGCCTACTGATTAGGCAGCAAGTGCTATAGGTTCCGCACTTAATAAGGTCCGCCTTTTTAACGAGGGAGACGGGGCCTCGACATGCTACCTCGGTCTCATTATCTCCGTCGAATCCAGTTCGCCCCCAGATAGCACACACTAATTATAGAGAATTACACCGAATATTGTCAACCGCAGGCACGTCAGGCAAATTTCACCCCCGGGGGTGATTGACAATCGTTGAGGATATGATTATTGTAGGGATGAACCTTGTTGTGCTGGCTGGGCAAGGTAACCTCACCATACCCCCTTTTGCTAAATACACACCACAGCCAGCATCCCTTGTTCTAAACACACACCACAGCTCAATTTGTTTAGTCGCAGCTTATGAAAAAATATTGAATAATTCTTTTCAAAACGGAGGTGAAGCGATCAGGGCCGGGCGGCCTGCACGTTTTCCTGGATCTCTTCCCGGTTCGACATGGCGACCGCAACCGTGCTTACAAAGTCGTGATCCAGGACCCACTCTAAGGCGCCCTGGAAGGATGGCGTCTCGCGGCCGGCAGGAGCATAGGGCCCTGCGGAACAGGTCTTCATGGCAACGACACCGAGATTGTTCTTGTATGCCTTTTTGAGCTCGACCTCGACACGGGGCTGGTCCCACTCGCTAGATCGTCCCGAATTCATGTGTACGTAGGAACCCTTGTGATTGTAGGGGAGCATGATGATGTCGTAGAAGCGGGACTCGTTGGCACTCTCCAGCAGGGGGATCTCATCATGGCAGGAGAACCCGTGCGCCCTTATGATCCCCTGCTTTTTCGCCGCGGCGAAGAATCCCATCACGGTCTCGTTGGTCAGGACATCCACCTCGCCCGGATCATGGATGAGCATGATGTCGATGTAGTCTGTCCACAACGCCTTGAGACAGGCCTGAAGGTTGGATTCCATAGACTTCCGGATGGCATCGGAGGTGTACACCGAGGAATCACGCCCCCGGAGCCTCACCCGGATCTTGGACTGGACGACCACGTCCTTGCGGAGCCCCTGGAGGGCCTCGCCGATCATGCGCTGGTTGTTGCCGGTGAAGTAAGACAGGCCGGTACCAATGAAATTGATCCCGGATTCCAGGGCCTCCAGCAGGAGGGAGGGTTCCATGCTGCGGGAGGCGCCGTAGCCCAGCACCGTGG
>JAUXEH010000192.1 GCA_030620655.1 Candidatus Aminicenantota bacterium
ACTGACATTTTTTATGAATTATTCAGGTTAGGGAATAGCCGCGTACCACCAGCCAGACGTTGCCGTCTGCGTCGCTGCGCTCGAAGTACATGCGGGTCCGGGAGACGAAGAGCGGCCTTTCCGGAAGAGAGCAGGTCCCCAGGAATTCTCCTGCGGTGTTGAAGACGTCCAAAGGGAATTTGTCCCCTTCCTTGGTGATGTCGTCATGGATCCGGCACACGAGTACGTGTGCCGGGGAGAGCAGGATGCTGTCGAAATAGACCTTGGTGCGGGGCAGTTTTTTTATGATGTCACGCACCACACTCTCTGGCCAGCCGCGCATTTTGCCGAATTCTGTGAACTCATCCTCGAAGAAGCGGCGCTCCTTGCGGCTAAATTCCTGGGGCTCCACTTCACGCTCGATGACCACGCTGACATCCCCCTTGTCATCGAGCAGCCGTATGCGGTAGGCGTCGCTTACGGCCAGCGCCGTGAGCCCGGCGTTATGGGCGTACATGAGGCTCGGTGAGTAGGCGGGCCGTCCGTAATTGAACATGACCTCCCGGCCGCTCTGGTCCGGGGCCGAGACCGAGAAGCGGTCGCGGGATACGGAATGGAAGGTCTTGAGGATGTTGCTTTCCCCGTCCAGCATGATCTGCTGCTTCCCGTCCGGGCCCCAGCGCCAGGCATAGAAGCGATCCTCGCCCATATAGCCGGGTGCCAGCCCTGTGTCGAGCTTCACCCGTTTGAGGAACGCCCCGTCCTTATGGAGAAAGGAGACCATATACATCTCGTCCGCCACCGCCAGGTATCCCTCCGGGGTGAGGCTTATCCGATTGGGCCTTTGGAAGTCCCCCGGCCCCTGACCCTTCTGCCCGAAAGAGCCGAGCAGCTTCCCATCGCGGGAGAATCTGTACACCTTGTGTTCGCGCTGGTCCACGACATAAAAATTCCCGGACTCATCTTCGCAGACGGCCGTCACCGAGCCGAAAAGCAGATCCTCCCGGCCGATCTCCAGGGGCTCATCGAGGCGGATCCGCAGGTCCTGGGCCTGTATCCGAAGCCCGGGACTCAGAACCCATATCACCAGTATCGCGCCGATATATGATCTCGATCTCATTTTATGCCGTCCTTTCCGGATCTAAGTTTAGGATATTTCTCCGGCTCTGCCAACCCTTGCTTCGCGCGTAATGTTGAACGGGTACATACGTATTACCCTATAGATGAGTAGAATGTTACTGGACATGTCACGGTTTGATTTCTTATATGCCAACAAAGTCGCTATAGGGGAACCGTCATGATCAAGAACTATATCATCTAAGGAACGCTCGGAACGCTCTCTTAAACTTCATTTCTGGTCAGAAACACCAAGCCTGGTTCCTTGTGTTTATGACCATGGGGTGGCTGGGTGGGTTCCTGTCATAAACATAAGAGAACCGGTCCGCGCTTAAAAATCCGGCGGAAATGTGGTATCTTTGTCCTTCATCATGATCCATTCATAATTATATGGAGGATAAGCACCATGGCAGGATTCGAAGGCATCCAATGGGCCGCCAAGCAGCTCCGCTACACATTGAAAGACAAATCATTGGATATTCTGGAGTCGGACGCCAGGGTGCCCGCCGTCTCGAGATCCATCCATTACGGCCTGTTCCTGGCCTTCGAGGGGATCCGCTTCTTCTGCAAACGCAGCGGGCCGGGGAAGCTGGAGGTCATCTTCCTCAGCCTGGACAAGAATCTGGAGCGCTTCCAGCGCGGGATCGCGTTCAACCTGAGCCATGCCCAGCAGGGCCTTGTGCCGGAGATCGATGAACTCCAGGGTATCTTTCTCCGTTTTTTCCAGGACCCGGATATGCGGGCCTTCCTGGGAGAGATGGCCGATCTCAACGCCCAGGGTTATCTCCGGCCCTTCACGTTCGATGAAGACCAGTCTATCGGCGTGACCTTCCCCGGCGATCCCGCCATCCGGGCCGTGGCCTGTCGTTACGACAGCTACCTGGGGGAGCCCTTCAGCGGTGTTGTGATCCCCGACATGGTGCGCGCCGTCGGTGTCAACGGCACCGGCTGCCTCAAGCTGGGGATCAACTACCTCATGAGCGTCAAGGCCGTGGACAAGGCTCGTCAGATCCTTCCCGATGCCGGGTCGGCCATGTTCCTGGACGACCACCCGTCCGCCCCCCTGGAAACCCGCAAGGTCACGGAGTGGGATTCCTCCTGCTGCCTGTTCGCCTTGGATGACGGGACCGTGGTCAAGATCCCGGAGAGTCCGCTCATCCTGCCCTCGGTCACCATCCTGGGCATCTGCGCCGTCCTCGAACAGATGGGGATCACGGTCGAGGAAAGGGACATGACCTACGGTGAGCTGATCCAGCGTTCGGAAAAGGATCAAATCGTGGCCATCTGCAGCGTGGGCACGGCGGGCATCATGAGCCGCGCCCAAAAACTGGTGCTGGTGGACGGAGACTACAAGGTCATTGGGACCCAGCAGGCGGACGAATCCCATCCCCTCTTCACGAAGCTGGGTGAGTCCCGCGTCTACCTGTGGGAGATCTACCAGGAAAAGGTGCCGGTCCCCGAGGGACTGAACCTGTTTAAATTCGAGGTCTGAGCCGGACATGCACCTGCATCCCCAGCTCAAAGCCATCCATTCCCGGCTGGTAGAACTGATCGAGAGGGGGGAGCCGGCGGCCCTCGCCACCATCGTCGAAGCCTACGGATCCACCCCCCAGACTCCCGGATTTTCCGCGCTCTTCACCGCCCGGGGTCTGCAGCTGGGGACCCTGGGGGGAGGCATCCTGGAAAAGGATGCGGAGACGCGAGCGGCAGCAGCCTTGGCCTCCCGGGAGTCGGCGCTGTACGAGTTCGCGCTCGAGGCCGACCTGACCTCCCCCGAAGGTGCCATCTGCGGGGGCGGCGTCAAGGTCCTGATCGATGCCGATCCCGCCCGGAATCTTGCCGCTTTCCAGTCCCTCGTGCAGTCCCTGGGCCAGCGGAGGCCCGGCACCCTGGCCACGTGGATCGTCCGGGAAGAAGAACATATCCGTGTGGGCCGGCGCTGGGTACCTTCCGGCACAGAGGCATCCGTCGACGCGGAACCGCTCGCAGGCTTCCGAGAGGCGATCGCCGCGTCCCTGGCCCGGAAACAGCCGGAATCGGTTTCCTTGGACGGCGACCGTGTTTCAGCCGGACCTGCCCCGGAACTGCTTTTCATCGAGCCGATCTTCCCGCTGCCGCGGCTGGTGATCGCGGGGGCCGGCCACATCGGTTCGGCCGTGGCCCATCTGGGCAGCCGGCTGGAATTCGAGGTCACGGTGATCGATGACCGGCCCGAGTTCGCCAACGCCGAAAACCTTCCCGACGCCGATCACATCATTGTGGCCGACATCGGCCGGGCCCTCCAGGAAATGCCCCTGGGACCCGACACCTCTGTCGTCATCGTGACGCGGGGCCACAGCCATGACGGCGAGGCCCTCCGCACCTGCATCACGTCGGAAGCAGCCTACGTGGGCATGATCGGGAGCCGCAACAAGGTCGCTCTGATGCGGGATCACTTTCTCGAGCAGGGCTGGACCACGCCCGGGCAGTGGGACAGGGTGCACACGCCCATCGGGCTCGACATTAATTCCCAGACCGTGGAGGAGATCGCGGTCAGCATTGCCGCCCAGTTGGTGCTGGAGCGCCGTCGTGCAGGCCGGAAGAGCACGAACCCATGATCTGGGCCATCATCCTCGCAGCCGGAGAATCCAAGCGGATGGGCCGGCCCAAGATGCTGCTTCCCCTGGGAGAGAGGACCATCGTGGAGACTGTGGTCGGCACGGCGCTGGGCTCGTCCGTCGGCAGGGTGCTGGTGGTCCTGGGTGCGGAACGGAAAAGGATCTCCTCGCTCTTGAAGCCCTTTCCGGTCGAAGCTGTGTACAACCCGGATTTCCGCAGGGGCATGCTGTCCTCCGTTCAGGTGGGGTTCGCGGCCCTGCCCGAGGGAGTCGATGCCGCCGTGCTGCTGCTGGGCGATCAGCCGTTCGTGTCCGTGGGTGTCATTGACCGCCTGTGTGCCGCGCATGCCGGGTCTCCCGGATGCATCCTACTCCCGGTCTATGAAGGCAAACGCGGCCACCCGGTCCTGATCCCGGCCGCATTCCGGGACGAGATCCCCCTGCTTTCCGATGCGGTGGGGCTCAGGGAGCTCATCCACCGGCACGAGGGTAAGATCGTGGAGATCGAGATGGAAGAGGACGCTATCCTGCTGGATATCGACGATCCCGAGGCCTACCACGCCGCGGTCAAGGGGAAGACATAGGCGCTGCTACAGGGCCGCCTGTCCGCGGCTACTCCTTGAGCGATAAGCCGGCCCGGTACACCGCCGTCTCCAGCAGGTCGACCTTGTAGGCGTTTTCCTCCAGGGGGCGTGCGTCCTCCAGGTCCATCCGTACGGCCTTGCGAAGCTGGTCTTCGGCAATCGGCTTGCCCTTCAGGAAGGCCTCCGCCTTCCCCAGCCTCCACGGGATGGGGGCCACCCCCCCGCAGACGATCGACACATTCCCGAAGCTTTCGCCTGCCACTTCGGCATTCATCGCCACGGAGACCACGGCGAAATCCCAGGTGCTGCGCTCCTTGATCTTGTGATAGGTACTTTTGGCCCCGGATCTCGGCAGCGGGATGCTGATCTCTGTCAGAAATTCCCCTGCGGTAAGGACGGTCTCTCTGCGGACATCGACACGCGGCAGGGCATACAGGTCTTCCAGGGGCATGGTCCTCTCCCCGTTGGCGGAGGCGATGGTTGCCTCGGCGCCCAGAGAAATGAGCGCCGGCGCCAGGTCCGAGGGGAAAACGATGTAGCAGGTACCGCCGCCGAAGATGGCGTGGTAGCGGCTGCGTCCCCGGAAGGCAAAGCACCGGCTGCCGCCCTTTTTGCGGCATTCCACCTGAGGGTCGCGGTAGTACCAGCAGCGAGGCCGCTGGCACAGGTTGCCGCCCACGGTACCGACGTTGCGCAGTTGCGGTGTCGCCAGGGAATGGGCCGCCATGTGGAGGCCCATGAAGGTTTCCTGGATAATCGTGTTCTCACCCAGGGCTGCCACCGTGGTCAGGGCGCCGATCCGGATGCGGTCCTTGTCTCGATCGATGGAATCCAGCCCCGGGATGCGGCTCAGGTCGACCACGATCTCGGGCCGGATGATCTCGTTCTTGATCTCGTCCAGGAGGTCTGTCCCGCCGCCCATCAGGGCGGATCTCTCGGATGTCCTCTTCAACAGGTCGGTGGCCTGGTTTATGTCCCGGGGTTGGGCCAGCATGAAGTCTCTCATTGTCCCGCCTCCTTTGACTTGAGGGCGGCCAGCACCCTGTCTGGTGTCATGGGGATCTCCCGGATCGGCACGCCGATGGCGTTATAGACCGCGTTGCCGATCGCCCCGGACACGGGGATGCGCGGGGGTTCCCCCAGCCCCTTGGTCCCCAGGATGTTGATCCGGGGGTCCACCATGTCCACGAAGATGGGGACGATCTCCGGGATGTCCATGGAGGTGGCGATCTTGTAGTCGCGCAGGTTGGCGTTGACCAGGTTGCCGGTGGTGTCGTCACAGATGCGCTGTTCGAAGAGTGTGGCGCTGATCCCCTGGGTCACGCCGCCGACCACCTGGCTTTCGGCGGTGTGAAGGTTGATGACCCAGCCCACCTCGTGGGCGGCCACCACCTTGATGATCTTGATCCGGCCGGTCTCGGTATCGACCTCTACCTCTACGAAATGGGCCCCGAAGGAGTTGTAGGCATATCCTGGGGGCAGGCCCTTCCGCTCCCCGTGGAAGATGGTCTCGCGCCGCAGCCTGTCCCTGCCCCTGAACAGCTCCTGGTAAGCGATGGATTTTTCCGGATCCTTGGGGTCGAACACTTTCTTGTCCCGCATCACCAGGCTTTCGGCCGGGACCTCCAGCCGCCGGGC
>JAUXEH010000057.1 GCA_030620655.1 Candidatus Aminicenantota bacterium
CCGCTGCTCCTCAACGCCGCAGCCCTCCCACTGGTCGCCGGCATCATGGTCGGGGGGTACGCCTACCTCTCTGTCGCCGGTGTGCTGCCCAACCTGGCCGGAACGGCAGCCGTCCCCCTCCGTTTTCTTCTCCAGGCCTTGCTGGCCCTGGCTCGCCTCGGAGGCCGGATGCCGCTGGTGACCTACCGGATCCCCACTCCTTCGCTGACGGTTTGCGCGGCCTATGTCCTTTTTCTTCTGGCCTGGCGGCTCCCCAGGTTCTTCAAGGGTCAAGCCATGGTCACGGCCTCGGGGTTCGTCCTGTCGCTGGCGCTTCTCATTTTCCATCCCATCTCCCCGGCCCGATCCGGCCTCTCCGTCAGTTTCATCGATGTGGGGCACGGAGACGCCATCCTGGTGGAGCTGCCCGGCCGGGAAACCATGCTGGTGGACGGTGGAGGTCAGAGGGAGGGCACCTTTGATATCGGAGAACGTGTCGTTTCCCCTTTCCTCTGGAACCGGGGGATCAAGCACGTGGATACCATGGTCCTGACTCATCCCCATCCGGACCACGCCCGGGGGCTTCAGGCCGTGGCACGGAATTTCAGCGTAGGTGAGTTCTGGGAGAGCGCAGCCCAGCTGGCAGCCACATCCACCCTCGGGCTGAGCGCAGAACTGCCGGAGGATCTTTCACGAGGCCGCCTGTCTCGAGGGCACAGGTTCGAAAAGGCGGGCGTGAGGATAGAAGTGCTCCATCCGGAGGCAAACGACACGAATTCATCCTCGGATGCGAATCGTGATTCGCTGGTTCTTCGCCTGGTCTACGGCCGCACCGCCCTGCTGCTGACCGGGGACATCCTGGCAGGATCTGAGCGCGAGATCCTGGAAGAGTGCGGAGAGATCAGGGCCGTCGTGTTGAAATCGCCCCATCATGGGAGCCGCACATCCAGCAGCCGGGCCTTTCTGGATGCCGTATCTCCTCAGATCGTGGTGATCTCCTGCGGTAGGCAGAGGCAGGGGCTGCCCGCCCATGAGGTTCTGGGGCGATACCTGAGGATGGGAGCGGTGATCTATCGGACCGATATCCACGGCGCGATCACGGTCACCTCCGATGGGATGGCCGTATCCGTGCGCACGGCAGTCCCGATCCCCCCCATAAGAACCGGATATGTCCCCTGACTGACTGTATCATAACCCGAGCCCGCTCTGGTCGGCCGAGAGAAGCGGCCCGCCTTAACGGAAGTAGACGAAGGAGATCTGCATTCCCAGTTCACGCTCGTCGGTGGAATCCGGGAACAGCTTGGCCGGCACAAAGGCCTTGTCCGTGGCGAGCGTGAGGATGAATTCCTCTCCCTCTCCCAGCATCTCCTTCTTGATGCTGTAGGACTTCTCGAAATAACTCTCTTCCGCCACGAACTCATCCAACATCAGATCGTTGATCTTGAACATGATCTTCTGGCCGGGTACGGCTTCCAGGTTCACACCGCCGCGGATGACCAGCAGCGCGTCCCGCTGGGGATTGTCGATGATGCAGCGCGCCTCCTTAGCCGCCCAACGCCACTGCTTGAGATGAGATTCGGGGTCGATCTCCCGGTCGTACCAGCCCTGTTCATAGATGATCTCCGGCGTGTCCAGCGGGGGCGGAACCACCTTGAATCTCTGATCCAGGAGCGGCTGTTTGGACTCCCCGCTGCGGTCGTAGGGTGAATAAAAACCCACCGACATCCGCAGCATTTCCTCGCCCTTGAAATCAGGGTCGAACTCATCAATAAAAGGAGGGATATAGATCCTCTGGGTATGGGTGAATTCCTGGCCCGACTCCCAGGTCGACGTCGGCGGCTCAGGGACATAGTCCGCCTGAAACAGCAGATTGGTCCCATGCCAGAAATGAATGTAGACATGCAGATCCTGGGTCATCTTCATAAAATCATCCGCTGTCTTCCAGACCAGGGTCATATCAGCCATCAGATTATCGGAGAGTTCCGTCTCTGAAAAGCTCACATCCAGCTCGATGCCCTTGACCTGAGTCGTCTGTTTGCATGAGAACATAACCGCACAGAAAGATACCGTCAGCCACAGAACAGAGAGTCTTTTTAACATCGCAATACTCCTTGTTTCCTGAATCAGCCAACATTATAAAGAAAGCACCCCGTCATGTAAAGCCAGCTGTGATAAGGGGCAACGCCCTGCGCCTTTCAGGCGGGTGGGCGGCGGGGGTTTGGCTGAATCCGGATAACGTTTGAGCCGATGGTAGGGTGGGAACAATGAGGGCGGAGGGTTGGCTGGACTGGACGGGAGGAGGGGGATTGGTGTATATTCGCATCATGCAGCCGGTGATTTACGTCTTCTCTCTCCTCCATCGGCTGGGATGCCGAATCCGGAATGCTCTGTATGACAAGGGGCTATTGGTTCCGGCTGACGCCCCTCTGCCGGTAGTGAGCGTCGGCAACATCAGCTTCGGCGGCTCGGAAAAAACCCCTCTGGCTCAGGAACTTCTCGGCTATCTGCTGGAAAAGGGAATCAAACCCGCGCTCGTGACAAGAGGATACCGCGGGCGCTGGGAGAGGACCGGCGGCGTGCTGTCCCAAGGGCGCGGTCTCCTGGGCGACTGGCGAGATTCCGGAGATGAGCCTTTTATGGTGGCCCTCAACCTGCCGGCCGCGGGGGTCTACGTGGGGAAAGACCGGCTGGCATCCTGCCGTCTGGCCAAGGCCGACGGATTCCAGGTCGCGGTTCTGGATGACGGGTTCCAGCACCGTAAGCTGAGGCGGGACCTGGACATCGTGCTCTTCGATCCGGAAGAAAGGGTTCGCCTGCGCGAATCCGTCTCCTCCTTGGAACGGGCGGATGCCATCTTTCTTAAACGAAGCCCGGTCACGCCTTCCCCGGCCGGCCTCGCCCGACGATTTCCGGAAAAACGGTTGTTTTCCTACACGGTCTTCGCTCAAGGGATGCATTCGGTCGCAACGCGGGAACCCGTCTCACTGAAGGCATGGGCGGGGAAGCGGATCCTGGCGTTCTGCGGCATCGCCCGGCCGGAGCGGTTCGCCGCACTCCTGAACAGGGAGGGGATCCATCCGAAGGAGACGCTCACCTTCCCGGACCATCACCGCTACTCCCCCAGCAGCATCACCAGGATCCGTGAGCTGCTGGAAAAATCCGGAGCAGCCGCCGCGATCACCACGGAGAAGGATGCCGTCAAGCTGGGCACTATCCCGGCCTGCCGTGACCTGCCCCTCTATTATTTAAAGATCGCTCTCGAAGTGGAGCCCGAGTTTTATGCTTATACGCTTTCCCGTATCGGACCTCTGTCATGCGCATGAAATCCCGAACGTCCGCCCTATTGGTCTATCTGCCGGTTGCGGCCTTGCTGGGACTTCTGCGCCTGCTCCCTCGCAAGGGGGTTCGCGCCCTGGGGCGAAGTTGCGGCCGGCTCGTCCATAGAATCGACAAAAAACGGCGACTGGTGGCCGCGGCCAATCTCACGACCGCCTTCGGCACCGCGCTCTCCGAGAAGGAAAAGGCAGCGATCATACGCCGTGCCTTTCTCCACTTCGGCACGGTCTTCTTCGATTTTTTCCACCTGGCTTACCTGCCGCCCACAAAACGGGATCGCCACATCCGGCTGGAAGGGGAAGAAAACCTGCACAAGGCGCTGAACCAGGGACAGGGCGTCCTGCTCTTCACCGCCCACTATGGCCTCTGGGAGATCGCGCCGGCCCCGATCAATCCCATAATCCCCACTAAGGTTGTGGCGCGCCCCCTTGACAACGTGTATCTGGAAAAGCTCCTTCTCCAGCTGCGGCGCAGGTTGGGGTCCGAGGTGATCTCGAAGTTCCAGGCCGGCCGGGAGATCCTGAAGGCCCTGCGCGCCCGGGAATCCGTTGCCATCCTCATCGATCAAAACGTGCTGGCGCAGGAGGCGATCTTTGTCGATTTCTTTGGGAAACCGGCCGCCACGACACCCAGCCTGGCCATGTTTCACCTCAGGACGGAAGCACCCATCGTCCCCGTGTTCTGTTCCTCCTCGTCCTCCCTGATCTATCATGTGCGCATCCTGCCTCCCGTCGAGGTGCCGCGGACCGGAGACCGGGAAGAGGATGTGGCACGGATCACAGAGGCCTGCACGAAGATCATCGAAGACCAGGTCCGCCAGGCGCCGGAACAGTGGTTCTGGTTCCACGATCGCTGGAAAACACGTCCCGGATAAACTCCTCCCCTGTATTGCACTTTTTGACGGAGTGGTATATCATCGGCTCCGCCGGATTCGAACATGCGTAAAGACAATCGCCCTCAAGACGCCCTGCGTGAGGTCCGCATCATCCCCGATCAGCTGGAATACGCGGACGGTTCCGCCCTTATCGAGATGGGAAAGACCCGGGTACTGGTGGCAGCCACGATCGAAGAAAAGGTGCCGTCTTTCCTCAAGGGGAAGAGCACCGGTTGGGTGACGGCTGAATACGCGATGCTCCCCCGCTCCACTGCGGTTCGCAGCCAGCGGGAAAGGACTCCGGGACGGACCTCCGGCCGCACACAGGAGATCCAGCGTCTCATCGGACGCTCGCTGCGCGCGGTGACCGACCTCCGGGCCCTGGGGGAGCGTCAGATCATCATCGACTGCGATGTCCTCCAGGCGGATGGCGGCACACGTTCGGCAGCCATAAACGGGGGATGTGTCGCTCTGGCTCTGGCCCTGAAAAAGCTCATGGACAAAGGAACGCTGGCTGCGATGCCCTTGAAGAACCTGGCCGGGGCCGTCAGTGTAGGGATCGTATCGGATGAAATCCTCCTCGACCTCGACTACAGAGAGGACTCGAACGCCGCAGTGGACATGAATGTCGTATCAACGGACACCGGCCGGCTGGTCGAGATCCAGGCTTCGGCGGAGCAGCAGCCCTTTCACAAAGAGGAATTCAACACACTCCTCCAGCTGGCGGAAAGAGGTATCAAAGAACTCATCCAGTTGCAAAAAGCGGTGCTCAAAGAAAAAAGCATGCTGTTCATGGCCTATGACTGATCCGAATCCTTTCGGCCTGAGGCCCTGGCGGCAGGGGGCAGACTCATGAAGGATAATGAGAATCGCGTTCTGGTCACAGGCGGCGCCGGGTTCCTCGGCAGCCACCTGTGCGACACCCTGATCGCGCAGGGCGCGGACGTCTTGTGCATCGACAATTTTTTCACAGGAAGCAAGGACAACATCCGCCATCTGTTTTCCCATCCCTATTTCGAACTGACCCGTCACGACGTCATCCACACCTTTTTCGCCGAAGTGGAGCGCATCTTTCATCTGGCCTGTCCGGCATCTCCTATCCACTACCAGTACAACGCCATAAAGACCATCAAAACCAGTGTCATGGGCACCATCAACATGCTCGGGCTGGCCAAGCGGACCAAAGCCCGCATCCTGCTGTCCTCCACATCCGAGGTCTACGGCGATCCCGAAGTCCATCCCCAACCCGAGAGCTATTGGGGGCGCGTCAATCCCATCGGCATTCGCAGCTGTTACGACGAGGGCAAACGGGTGGCGGAAACGCTCATGATGGACTACCACCGGCAGAACGAGGTGCAGATTCGCATCTGCCGCATCTTCAACACATACGGCCCGCGGATGGCTGTCGATGACGGCCGTGTGATAAGCAACTTCATCGTCCAGGCACTGCGCGGGGAGCCGCTGACCGTATACGGAGACGGAAGCCAGACCCGAGCATTCTGTTACGTATCCGATATGATCAAAGGCCTGACCGCCATGATGGAACAGCCGGAGTTTACAGGACCAGTCAACCTGGGGAGCCCTGAGGAACACCCCATCCGGGAAATCGCGGAAAGGATCATCCGCATGACGGGGAGCTCATCCCGGATCGTGCATCAGCCCCTCCCGGAAGACGACCCGATCCAGCGCTGTCCCGACAACACCCTGGCGGCTCAGATACTGGGCTGGGCGCCTGAAGTCGGATTAGACGAAGGCCTGGAGAAAACCGTCGCCTACTTTCGAGACAAACTCCAAACTTGAGTCCTTTACGAATGGCTAGTAAGAACTTATAATATCCCTTTCCTTTATAATATATATAATTGACTCCAAAGGAGGCACCGATGTCGTTAGTCCCCACTCTCATTTGGATCGGAATCATATTCGTCTTTATCGGCCTGCTGATCTTTCTGATCGCAAAACAATATAAAAAAGTCGGACCCAACGAGGTCCTGATCATCTCTGGCGGGCACAAGAGAAGCGTCACAGAGCCGGACGGAACCAAACGCAAGATCGGCTACCGCTACCGGCCCGGAGGCGGAACCTTCGTTTGGCCGCTCCTGGAGACCTACGATATCCTGCCCATCGACGTCATCAGCCTCAGCATAAAAACCCCCGAGGTCCTCACGCACGGCGGCATCCTGATCCTGGCTGAGGCCGCAGCCCAGGTAAAGATCGGATCGGACGAGCACTCCATCCATGTCGCGGCGGAACAATTCCTGGGCACAGGCAAAGATGGGATCCGGGAAGTGGCGGAGACGATCCTGGACGGGAAGATGCGGGCCCTGATCGGCACGCTGACCGTGGAAGAGATCTACCGGAAGCGGATGGAATTTTCAGAAAAGGTTGCCCAGGCCGCAGAGGGAGAGCTCTCCCGTTTAGGCCTCAACCTCCTCTCCTTCGCGCTGCGGGAGATCAGTGACACCCAGGGCTATCTGGATGCCCTCGGCAAGCCCCAGATCGCCGCCGCCAAGCGAGATGCGGACATCGCCGAGGCCGAGACGGAAAAAGAATCCATCATCAAATCCTCCCAGGCCCACCAGGAGGGAGAGGTCGCCCGACTGCATGCGGATGCCCTGATCGCCAAGACTCAATGGGAGAACGAGGCCAAAAAGGCCGAGTCGCAGGTTTCCGTCAATCAGAAAAAGGCCCAGGCCGACTTCGCCTATGAACTCGAGCGCATCCGCCTCAACAAGCAGATCAAGAAGGAAGCGGCGGCGGTACAGTTGGTCGAAAAAGAGGAGGCCATCAAGATCGAGGAGCTCGAGATCAAACGGAAGCAGAAGGAACTGGATGCGGGCGTGATCAAGCCTGCGGATGCCCGCAAGTACCAGCTCCAGGCCGAGGCCGAGGCCGAGGGTTTCCGGATCCAGACCGAAGCCAAGGGCAAAGCCGAGGCCCTCAGGATGGAAGGGCAGGCCGAGGCCGAAAGGATAGAACTCAAAGGCGCGGCCGAGGCCGCAAACATGCTCAAGAAGGCGGAGGCCTGGGAAAAGTACAACCAAGCCGCCATCCTCGAACTGTACCTCAACAAGCTTCCCGAGGTGGCCAAAGCGATATCCGAACCCCTGAGCAAGGTCGACAAGATCGTGCTGGTGGGTGGAGACAAGGGGACCGGAGCCACCAAAATCACCTCCCAGGTGGCGGAAATCCTGGCGCAGATGCCCGATGTGGTCGAATCTTTGACCGGCGTGGACCTGAAAAAGTACTTTCAGGCTAAGACTCAGGTCGAAGACAAAAAAGACGAGTCATAGACCCCGTCGCGAGTAAACACTTATGATCGTATCAGACAAAGCCAATCAAATCGGTGAGTCCCCCACCCTGAAGGTGGCAGCCAAGGCCAGAGCCATGAGGGCCGCCGGGGTGGACGTCATCGACCTGAGCGTGGGGGAACCGGACTTCCCCACTCCCGAAAACGTCAAAGCTGCGGGCAAACAGGCGATTGATCAGAACTTCACGAAATATACCCAGGCGGACGGGATCCCCGCCCTCAAGGAGGCCATCATCAAACGCCTCCAGGAGGATCTGGGGCTGGCCTATGACAAGGGTGAGGTCATCGTCTCCTCAGGGGCCAAGAGCTCACTCTACCACCTGACGCTGTCCCTGATCAACGAAGGCGACGAGGTCATCATCCCGGCCCCTTACTGGGTATCCTATCCCCACATGGTATCCCTGGCCAAGGGCAAAGCCGTGATCGTTCAGACCCGCGAGGAGAACGATTTCCTCCTCACCCCCGAACAGCTCAAGTCAGCCATCACGCCATCCACCAAGGCCATCATCCTGAACAATCCCTCCAACCCGACCGGCGCGGCCTATCAGAAACACGAACTGGAAGCGCTGGCAGACGTGATCCTGGAAGAAGACATCTATGTCATGGCCGACGAGATCTACGAGAAGCTGGTCTACGACGACTTCAAGTTCGTCAGCTTCGCTTCCCTGGGAGAGGACATCAAGAAAAAGACCGTCATCATCAACGGCGTCTCCAAAGCCTATTCCATGACCGGCTGGCGTATAGGGTATGCCGCCGGGCCGGCCGAGGTCATCAACGGGATGGCCAAGATCCAGAGCCACACCACCTCGAATCCCTGCTCCATATCCCAGCAGGCCAGCGTGGAGGCGCTGGGCGGGCCTCAGTATGAGGTCAACCGGATGGTCTCGGAATTTCAGCGGCGCCGCAATTATGTCCTGATGCGGCTGCGGACCATGCCGAATATATCCTGTTTCCCGGCCAAGGGCGCCTTCTACCTCTTCCCCAATGTTTCCGCCTATTTCGACAAGGAATTCAACAACTCCCAGATCCGCAACTCCTACGGCCTCGCATATTATCTTCTCAAGGAAGCCAAGGTGGCCGTCGTCGCGGGAGGGGCCTTCGGAGCGGACCCGAACATCCGGATCTCGTACGCCACCTCCATGGAGAACCTGGAAAAAGGCATGGACCGGATAACCGAGGCCCTGTCCCGCCTCAAGACAGCCAAGAAGATCAAACACATCCGGCTCAACAACACCCTCACGCACCACCAGGGGGATGTGCCCGTGGATGCGGCCATATCCCTGCAGATGCGGGACGCCTACGTGACGGAGATGGAGAGCCACCTCAGCCACGCCAACTACTTCGAGTGGAACGCCAACATCAACGGCGTCATCGTGCAGCTCAGGACCAATGTGTCTCATCTGTACGATTTCTGGCTCGAGAACTGGTATCCCGCTCAACTGGAAGCCGACCTGGAGCCGCACGGCATCATCTATGCCGTGGACGGGATCCCGGGACGGGAGCCACGCTCGTTCTACAGCTCCGAATCCAAGACCGGGATCCTGGTCAACACCGACAACTACGGACCGCTCCGCAGCCTGGCCCTGGGGCTGGTCATGGATGTGTCCGAACGCATCTTCAATGTCTACGGCCTGCGCGGCATGTCGGCCGACTGGAAGGGAGGGAACGGCCTGATCCTGATCGGGCCCAAAGGCACCAGGAAGACGGAGCTCTTCTTCTCGCTCCTGCAGGAAGAGGGGATGCGCCTGCATTCCAATGACCTGGCCTTTGTCCGGTTTTCCGGAAGCCTCGCAGCGGCCGACTGTTCCGAACGTAAGCTGTACCTGCCCACCAATACGGTGCAGGCCTATCCTCGAGTGGCGGAACTTTTCGACAACAGCAAGTGCGAGAACGTCATCACGCTCAAGGACGACTGCCGTAACGAGAAATGCCTGCAGGAAGACAACTGCCGGCTGGACCGGGGGTCACTCTTCTGTTATACCGCCACCGGCAGGTCCTATTCCATGCTGGATCCCTACTGGATCGACGGCCCGGCCAAACACGTGAAGCGAACGGCGCTGCGCTGGATGTTCATCCTTCGACGGGATAAGGTCTCGCCTCCTTTTGTGGCGACAGAAGCCGAGGAGGCCCTCCGAATCCTGGAATACGGAGAGAGCCGGGGCTCCCGGACAGACATCCGCTCCTCGCGCACGCATCCCTTTTTCAACCCCCACCTGCTGATGAATACGCCTGAGAGGATGGACGCGCAGCGCAGCTTTTTCCGCCGGCTCCTGGAAAACACACGCTGCTACCTTTTCAACAGCGAGGCCGCCGATGCTTCGGATATCCTGCGCATCATCAGCGGAGAGCCGCCCGCGTCTCAAGAGTGAAGCCCCATGTACGACCTAGACGCCTACCAGCGATTCTCTGAAGAACTCTCCCAAGTGCTGAAGGGCCCCAACATCCAGACAGTGGACATGAACTGGCTCGAACCCAGAGCCAAGGCCGCCGGGACACGGACCAAATACGGCTCCTACGGCTGGCGTGCAGCCATCTCCAGCCGGATCGCACCCAAGACCGTGTATCTGGGCAGCGAAGCGGTCCGTATGACCAAGACCACGCCCGAACAGGATGCCCTGATCAGGAAATCCCCCGCGGAACTGGAAAAGGTCCTGCATCTGCTGAAGACGCTCCCTTTCTATCATATCCGCCGGCAGATGGGAGACAACGATTATTACAACCCCATCTGCAACATGTATGTGTCGGCCGCGGATGTGGCCAACTACCGGCTGGGCTACATGTGGGGCATGACCATGTTCAAACCCGGTCGGCGGCCGGGACCGGAATTCACCATGATCCATATCCCGGAGGAGCATCCACTCCGGCAGCAGGTGCTGGTGATGCCCGAGTACGACCTCAACATCGCGTTGGGAACAGATTACATGGGGGAGGACAAGAAGGGATTCCTGAGACAGGCGATGTGGGCCGCCGACCGTGAAGGGATGCTGGGCCTGCACGCGGGGACCAAGATCGTCACCGCGCGCGGGAAAGACGGCAAGCTCAAGACCTACGGGGTCTTCCTCTTCGGGCTGTCCGCCACCGGCAAGTCCACCTGGTCCTGCCACCAACTGGGGCTGGACCACAAGCAGGGCGAAAAGACCCTGGTCACCCAGGATGACATCTGTTTCCTGCGGGAGGACGGGTCCGCCCTCGGATCGGAGAACAATTTTTTCGTCAAGACCGACGTGGAAGAAAAATACCAGGAAGCCATGTACAACTCCCTGGTGGACAAGACAGCCCTGCTGGAGAACGTCATGATCAAGAGCGATGGTGACGTGGACTTCCTGGACGAAAGCCTTACCGCCAACGGCCGGGCCGTGGTCCAGCGCAGGAAGATGCGGGTCAGGTTGGGCGGCCGCATGGTGGACATCTTTTCCGGGTCCATCAACCTGCCTCCCCTGGAAGAGCTGGACGGGATGATCTTCGCCTTCATCACGCGCCGGAACACCATCATGAATTTCGCCCAGGAGCTGTCCTCGGAGCAGGCCGTGCTGGCCTATCTCTGGGGTGAGAGCACGCACAGCTATGCCAGCCAGCCGCTCAAGGCCGGAGAGTCGGTCCGCATCGTGGGCACGGACCCCTTCATAATCGGTTCCCGGGCCGCCAAGGTCAACCGGCTCTACGAGATCCTCATGACCCTGGTCGCCAATTTCCCGGGCAAGCTCACATTTATGCAGTACAACACGGGCGGCATGGGAGAGATCATCGAAACCCTGGAGGAAAACGGGCGGAAGACAAAGCGCCTGGTGCGCAAGGTCAAGCGCGTGCCCATCGACCTGATGGCCCGGATCCAGCGAGGTGATCTGAGAGGAACCAACACCTACGAGAAGGGCCGCCTGGGCACCCGGGAGATCGTGAAGGTGGAAGGCCAGGGACTGGATGATTGGGATGTGAGGAAGTACTACAGCGAAGAGCAGATCGAGTCCTATATCAAGGACATGGTCGGGGGCCGTAAGGCCTACACAGAAGAGATCGCGCTCGAGGGTTTACGGGACGAGATCCTGTATGCGGCGGAACGCTCCTACCGTATCGACAAGAGTGCCAAAAAATCCAGTGTGGTGGTCCCGGAAGGGCAGGAACCAGGTGAAGCAACGCCGGAGCCTGCCTTCCCCTCGGATTTCAAATCCCGCCCCCGGCGGGACGGTTTCCGTAGATCGCGTTAGTTTCCAGGTCCTCCGCCATCAGATGCAGGAGCAGCAGATGGATTTCCTGGATGCGGGGCGTGGCATCGGACGGGACGTCCAGGAGATAATCCGCCAGGTCGACCAATAGTCCGCCGGCCCGGCCGGTCAGCGCCACGGTCACCAATCCCATTTCTTTTGCCTTTCCCAAAGCTTTGAGTACGTTGGGGGAATTCCCGCTGGTAGAGAGCCCCAAGGCTACATCCCCGGGAGATCCCAGGGCCTCGACCTGACGGCTGAATACCTGCTCGTAATCCGCATCGTTGGCGATGGAAGTGAGCGCTGATGTATCCGTGGTCAGCGCCAGCGCGGCCAGCGCGGGTCTTTCCTGAAGGAAACGGTTGACGAGTTCGGACGCGAAGTGCTGGGCCTGTGAAGCACTCCCCCCGTTCCCGAACACAAGGATTTTGTGCCCCGAGCGCAGGCATTCGCCCATGCAGTCCAGCGTTTCCTGAAAACGTTGTCCGCGCTCCTCGAAAAAGGCGAGGCCTGCACGCCGCACCTCCTCTATACTTTTCAGAGGGTCCATGCTCTTCTCCTTAGCTCTCTTTCCGAGCCCCAGCGGGCAGGTTGGGGTTGACCGTGTCCCTCACACCGGCCGCCACCGCCTCCCGGACCGTCTCGATCAAGCGGGGCATGGTCTCCTCATCATAGCCATCTACAGAA
>JAUXEH010000375.1 GCA_030620655.1 Candidatus Aminicenantota bacterium
AGGCCGCAGTGGGACAAGAAAATGGTGCCGGACCCCTTCTGCCCCACCAGGGGCCGCTCCTCCCCGAAGTGAGGGAAGGCGCTCGATATCTTCAGGGTGGAGGTCGCCCGGCATCTACCCAGCTGCTTCCGGGTCCGGTCCACCCGGCAGTCCCGCGGACACAGGGTGCAGTTCGTGTAGATCTCCTTCAGCTCTTTGGCCCTTTTTTCGAGAGTCCCATCCTCGAAGAGATTCAGGTAAGAAGGATACTTTACCCCGGATCGATCCGCCATCATGGTGCTTTTCCTTAATGGAGATGCTCTGGGGGAATAGACCAGGAAACCTCCGGCCCATGCCACACAGTCGTTGAGGAAACGGCGGCGTGAGGTCTTCCTCATTGTCCCCGTCTCATTCTGGCACAGGGCACCGGGGATGTCAAAACTACCCCGATCGATTTATTTCAGATTCAATGTGACCTGATTTTCCGAATCGGAACACCGGATGCTGATCCAGGTGATGTTCTTGAGTTGATCCGCATCCAGATACAGGGTGCGGGTTCGAGATACTTTTCCGGTTTTCGACAGATCCACGACGACCTTTTTGGGAGCAAGATACTCCATGGAGCCCGTCGCCAGGTCCACGATCATGAAGGCCGCAAAGCCCGCGATGAATCCATACCAGAAGTATTCACCCGCAAGGGATTTATCCTGGGACAGCCTTTCTCCCCACACGCGCTCGGCGGCCATGCCAAAGGGGAGCCCTCCGATGATCAGGTTCCCGATGATGGACTTCCAGGGTGATTTCTTGCGGCCGATCGAGATCTCATAGGGATCGTATCCCTCCAGCTCGATGCGGATGAGGTGGTCCTGTTTGCGCTTCAGGGCCAGTTCCATCGGGGTCTCACCCCTCTCCTTCCCGTCCACGAAAATCTTCGCTCCCATGGGACTGCTGGTGACCGGGATCTTCTGTCCCCAATTCTGAGTCACGGTGGCACAGCCTTGGGAGAAAAATGCCAATGCGGTGAGTGCCGCCAGGATGTTTCGTGCCTTTCGATGAAAAGTCATTCTTTCCCTCTACTCTGGATATCAATAGATTTATAACCTGAACAGAAAGACAAATCAAGCAGAAGAAGCCCGGCAGGGATTCCTTGGCGACAGGTCTGGACCCCGTCCCGGCCCGTGCAATCTGATCCCTAGCGGGTTCCGTAGTTATGGGCGGTCCGTTCCTCGTTCCGGTCGGTGGCCGGCGGCGGCTCGGGGGTCAGGGAAGCGATCTCGCCGTAAAGCTCGGGCGTCATATCGAACACGGCCGCATCCACACAGGCCTTTAACTGCTCCGGGCTGCGGGCGCCGATGAGGGGGGCGGTCACGGCCGGATGGGCCGCCACCCAGGCTATGCCCAGAGTGGCGGGCGGCACACCCTCCCGCTTCGCCAGGTCGGAAAACCTCTCGGCCGCCTCGTACATCCAGCCCGCCGCGTAGCGGGTCATGTACATCTTGTTCTCGACCAGCCGTCCGGAGTCCGGCCTGGACTCCCGGTCGTATTTCCCTGTCAGGAGCCCCCCACCCAGCGGGCTGTAGGGGAAAACACCCAGCCCCTCGGCCTGAGCCTGGGGCAGGATCTCCACCTCGGCCTGGCGCTTCACCAGGTTGTACATGGGCTGGATGCAGGCGAACCGCGCCCCTCCCTTCAGGTCCGACATGCCCAGCGCCTTGGCCACCTGCCAGGCCGCGAAGTTGCTGGCGCCCGTGTACAGAATCTTGCCCTGCCGCACCAGGTCGTCCAGCATTCCCAGCGTCTCCTCCAGCGGGGTGTGGTCGTCGAAGCGGTGGATGAAGTAGACATCGATGCGGTCTGTCTGGAGGCGCCGCAGGCTGGCTTCCACCGCATTCTGGATGTGATAACGCGACGCACCGCTCGCGTTGACATCCTTCCCCGTGGGGAAGTACACCTTGGATGCGATGACCACCTCATCCCGGCAGTCCCGGATGAGCCCCCCGAGGATCTCCTCGGCCCGGCCGGCCTGGTACACATCGGCACAGTCGAAGAAGTTGATGCCCTTATCGCGGCAGTATTTGAACATCTCAGAGGATGTCGACTCATCCGCGTCCCCGCCGAACGACATGGTACCGTAACACAACTCCGAAACCTTGACCCCGGTCCGACCCAACAATTTATATTCCATGGTGCATCCTTCTTAACAGCTTTACACTTCCTCGTCAAACTCGATTTCTCCTCGCCCCTCACAATCGGGCTTGACAAAATCTCCCCAAAAAATATGATAATATCACATTGCTTAGTCATACGTTATATCGAATCACTCTAACGATACATTTCTATAGAAAGGATTATCCATGTTTGTCTGGGCTTTTCACCGTGTAAGCGGCCTCCTTCTCATCGTGCTTTTGACCATCAAGTTTCTCACCGCCTTTTTCCTCATGACCAAGGGCCAGAAGCCCGACTGGGCGCTGGTGCTGCACACCAATCCCCTTATCGACACGTTCCTGATCATCTCCGTAGTCTACCATGCCTTCTACGGCATCCGCACGGTGATCATGGACATAGGATTCCGGAACGAGAAGCTGCTCTTCCGGCTGTTCACGCTGCTGGGCGGGGTGGTTAGCGCCCTCCTCCTGCTCCTCTACTTCACCAGAGATTACTGAATGATGATCAGCCACGATATTCTCATCATCGGAGGCGGCCTGGCCGGCCTGTCCGCCGCTTTGTACAGCAACCCTGAGCTGGACGTGGCCGTCATCTCCAAGGTCCATCCCCTGCGCTCACATTCGGTCGCGGCTCAGGGCGGGATCAACGCCGCACTGGGGAACCATCCCGACGGCAGTGACGACAGCTGGGAGAAACACACCTTCGACACGGTCAAGGGCAGCGACTACCTGGCCGACCAGAGCGCCTGCGAGCTCATGTGCCGGGAAGCCGTCCAGCTCATGTACGAGATGGAGCACATGGG
>JAUXEH010000022.1 GCA_030620655.1 Candidatus Aminicenantota bacterium
CTAAATAACACAGAATCAGCTGTATTTCCTACTCACAGGGGGGAAGACGATAATCACTTCCCTCCCCATGTCTTAATTATCTATGATCGACATTTTTTACCTTTCAGGCAAGCCAACAAAGAGATGGTAGGTTGGGTCGGCGCTTCATCGCAATGGGTTCGCAGTGGAATACCACAGCTTCATCCCTTGCGCCTCGCAGCTACGGCAATCTCGACTCGTGACTATCCCAGGTATTACTCTCAAAAGGAGACAAATTGATGGCAACCAAGAAACCAGCCAAGAAGCAGCCAAAGGCCAAAAACAAGGCAGCCGAAGAAAAACTGGTCACGGTTTTTCTCATGGGCAAGGGATACAGGGTCCCGGCGGAAGCCACCATCATGGGGGCCATAGAGTACGCCGGCTACCAGATAAAGCGCGGGGCCGGATGCCGCGAGGGTTTCTGCGGCGCCTGTGGCACCGTGTACCGCCTGCCCGGTGACTACAAGATCTACACCGGCCTGGCCTGCACCACCCTGGTGGAGGAAGGGATGTGGCTTACACAGCTCCCCGCCTCCCCCGCCCACAAGGCCATCTACGACATCAAGAAGATCAAGCCCGAGGTGGCGACCATCCAGGCGCTCTATCCCGAGGTCTTCCGGTGTGTGGCCTGCAACACCTGCACCAAAGCCTGCCCCCAGGATCTGGAGGTCATGGACTACATCCAGGCCGCCAAGCGCGGGGATATCGAGGCGGTCATGGACCTGTCCTTCGACTGCGTCATGTGCGGGTTGTGCGCCATCCGCTGCCCGTCCGAGATCGTGCAGTACAACGTGGGCCTGCTGGCCAAACGCCTCTACGGCCGGTACCTCGCTCCCAAGAGCCCGGAGTTGGAGAAGCGGCTCAAGGAAATCAAGAAGCGGAAGTTCGATAAAGAATATGACGAGCTCATGTCAGCCAAGCAGAGCGACCTGAAAAAGAAATATTATGACAGGGATTTGGAGTAAAGGAGTATCCAATGTATCCAGAGCATATGCAGGAATCTCTTAAGAAAGTCATTGCCAGCCGCAACCGCAGGTTCGAACTGGCCAAATCCGGCAAACCGGTCTTCCCCCCCATGGGCGCCGAGGAGCGTGAGGACGTCCTGAACAAGTTCCACCCGGATTACAAGAAAGAATCGCGGCGCAAGGTAAGGATCGGCCCCAACAAGGGAGAGCTCATCACCACCGAGATCGCGGACATGCTGGAATCTCATGCCCGGATCAAGCCGGAGGCATTCGACCTGGAGAACCCCGACTATGAGACCGACTTGTTGATCGTGGGCGGCGGCGGAGCCGGCTGTGCGGCCGCCATCATCGCCATACAGAACGGCGTCAGGTGTATCATCTCCACCAAGCTGCGTATGGGAGACGCCAACTCCATGATGTCGCAGGGCGGCATGCAGGCCGCGGTCAAGCCCCAGGATTCTCCCACCCGGCACTACCTGGACGTCATCGGCGGCGGTCACTTCGACAACAAGCCCGAGCTGGTGCGGGCACTGACCGAGGACGGCCCTGAAGTCGCGTAATGGCTGGAGGACCTGGGTGTAGTCTGGGACAAGCTGGACGACGCCTCCCTGCAGACCCTGCATGGAGGCGGCACCTCACGCAAACGCATGGTGTCTGCCAGGGACTACACAGGCGCCATCATCATGCGCACCTTGATGGACGAGGTCCGCAACAACCCGGACAAGATCACGACCCTGGAGTTCATGCCCACCATCGAGCTGATCCTGGACGGGCGGGGCCGCTGTGCCGGAGCCATCATCTATAACATCGAAACCGAAGAATACTTCGTGGTCAAAGCCAAGGCCACCCTCATCGCCACGGGCGGCTACGGCCGTCTGCATATACGGGGATTCGACACCACCAACCACTACGGCGCCACGGGCGACGGGATCATCATGGCCTACAAAGCCGGCGCCAAGCTCATGTACATGGACTCGGTCCAGTACCATCCCACCGGATCCGTCTTCCCCGAACAGATCGCGGGATTCCTCATCACCGAGAAGATCCGCGGTGCCGGAGGCCAGCCCCTCAACAAGTTCGGCGAGCTCTTTGTCTTCCCGAGAGAGCCGCGCGACGTGGAGAGCTCGGCCATCATCCGGGAGTGCGCGGAACGCAACAACGGCATCGCGACGCCCAGTGGACGTACGGGCGTGTGGCTCGATTCCCCGCTGATCGAGATGCTGCAGGGCGAGGGCTACATCAAGAAACAGTTTCCCGCCATGCTCCGCCAGTTCATACGTTACGGCATCGACATCACGGAAGAACCCATGCTGATCTACCCCTCCCTCCATTACCAGAACGGCGGGATCGAGATCAACGTTCGCTGTGAATCCAACATACCGGGCCTGTATGTGGCCGGCGAGGCCTCAGGCGGCGTGCACGGCCGCAACCGCCTCATGGGCAACTCGGTGCTGGACTACAACGTGTTCGGCCGCAAGGCCGGCGCCATTGCCGCGGAGTACGCCAAGAAAGTCAAACTGGGACGCCCGAGCCTCGACCATGTCACAAACTATGAGAACGAACTGAAAAAGGCTAAGATCAAGACCGACCGCGTCGCTCCTGTCCTGCTCCCCTCATACACACCCGAGGATGTGCGCAAGCGCCAACTGACAGCATGCTACGAAGGCACCCTGCGCTAAACGCGTCATTGCGAGCGCAGCGAAGCAAGGATTAGCCGTCGACTTCGTAGTCGCCGTCGTCGCTTTCCGGACGTGCAGCCGAATCAGGAGGGCAGAATTTCTGTTCCAGGGAGATGATCTTGACCAGGTTTCCGGGGTAGTTCTGGTCCCTCTTTTCCCCATAGGCGTTGAACTGAACTCCCACCTGATAAGCAAAACCCGTGCCCTCGAGCGGAGTCACCCAGCGCACCCGGCCGTTCAGCACCAGCGGGACCCTCTCTCCGGGGACGGAGATGTGCATGGTGAGCTTGCTTTCGATGTCCGGTTTGTGATTGCTGTGGAACCGCATGCCGCCACGGCTGATGTCGAGCAGGGGACAGAACTCCTCTTCGTACTTATCCAGAACGGCAGGCATGAACTTGCTCACCCTGTAGCTAACAGTAGCGCCAGGTATCTCGAACCTCAAGCAAGTCCTTCTTTCTATCCCGTTCTCCGTCATGGCTTTCTCCTAATCAGCCTTCTCCATCCTGGAGAGGATTTTTTTTAGGATACCGTAACCTCTCCCGGTTGTCAACGACAGGTCTGCCCTCATATTTTTAGTCGCAGACAAGGGCCGAAACCGAATTTTTCGTCGCGCTTGAATCCGGCGATCAGCCCTGGACCACGATCTGGGAGTAGTCGGCGATCTGGCCCAACAGGCGGCTTACGGCTTGCAGCATTGCCAGGCGGTTGCGTCTCAATTTTGTATCTTCGCTCATCACCAGAACATTGTCGAAAAAGCTGTTGATGGAGGAGCGGGCCCGGAACACGATGCGCTGCGCCTTGGCGAAATCCCCCCTGGTGATCAGAGGCTTAACATTGTCCCGGATGATCTCGAAGGTGGTGTACAGCTCCCTTTCGTGCTTCTCGACCAACAGGTCACTGTTGACTTTGTAGGCCGGCTGGTCTTTGAGGATGTTGTTGACCCGCTTGGCGATCAGGATCATCGGCTCGAAATGAGGGCTGTCCTTGAATCCATCCAGCGCCTTCAAGCGGAGATAAGCATAATACACGTCTCCCAGGCCGGGAGCCAGGACCGCCTTTACCAAGTCGTAACGGAAGCCTTCGCGTTCGAAGATGTACTGCAGCCTCCCCCCGAAGAACTCCAGGCACGTGTCCTTGAGCTCCTCACGTGCCACGTCCAGCTTGTCTTCGTAAACAGAGATCACCTTGTCCAGGAGGCGCGGGAAGGAGAATGAGAGTTTCTTCTGCAGGATCACCATGCATGTCCCCTGCGCGTTGCGCCGAAGCCCGAAGGGATCCTTGGATCCGGAGACTTCCACCCCCAGACCGAGGGTTCCCACCACGGAATCGAGTTTGTCGCTTATGGACAGGACCGCACCGGTGAGTGAAGAGGGGACGGTGTCCTCGAGTGTCACGGGCTGGTAGTGTTCGTACACAGCCTTCCAAACACTTGCCGGGAAACCCTCTTTGCGGGCGTACAGCCCCCCGGCGATCCCCTGCAGGGACGGGAACTCCCGCACTATCTCCGTGACCAGGTCCACCTTACACAAACCGGCCGCCTCCGCGGCCCACTTCTTCACCTCGCCGCCCTCCAGCCTTCCGGCCAGATAGCCGACGACCTTTCTAAGCCGCTCCGATTTGTCCTCGTAGGTCCCCAGCTTTTCCTGGAAGATCACCCGGGACAGTTCCTCAGCGCGCTGTCTGAGCGGCACCTGGATATCCTGTTCCCAGAAAAAGCGGGCATCCTCGAGCCGCGCCTTGAGGACACGCTCATTGCCTTTCCTGACCAGCGAGCGGCTGTCGTCGCAGGCATCCGCCACACCCAGGAACATGGGCATCTGCTTTCGCCCCTTGACCACGGAGAACAGGTTCTGTCCCATCTTCATGGCCGTGCTCAGGACCTCCAGGGGGAGTTTCAGGTAAGTATCCGGGAACGTCCCCAGGAACACATAGGGATACTCCACATCCATGGAGAGCTTATCCAGGAGCTGTTCGTCCGGGTAACAGGTGGCGCCGAAGGGTTCCAGCTTCCTCTGCATCTGTTTCTCGATCCGGCTCTTCCGTACGTCCCGGTCGATGATCACCTTGTTCCGGCGCAGTTCGTCCCGGTATTCACGGAACGATGCAGCTTTTATCTTCCGGGGAGAGAAGATCGGGTGTCCGAAGGTAAAATCCGTACTCTTGACTCCGGCTACCTCGAACGGGAGCAGCTTCCCGTCGCACAGGCACATGATGTTCTTGATGGGGCGGGAAAAACGGAAGTTCTGCTCCCCCCATTTCATCATCTTGGGAAAGGAAAGCCGTGAGATCAATCCGGGCAGAATCCGCTGCAGGATCTCCGGTGCGGGCTTGCCCTCCACGACTTTTTTCAGGGCCACGTACTCTCCCCTGTCCGTGCGCACCACCTCCAGGGCCTCGACACTCACGCCATGAGCACGCGCGAATCCCAGGGCCGCCGGCGTGGGTTCCCCCTCAGGGGAGAAGGCCGCGCTTCGAGGCGGCCCGGTGACCAGATCTTCCCTGTCCTGCTGCCTGGCGGCCAGCTCACCGTGCACGATCAGCCGGCGGCATGAGCCGTAGGTGCGTATCTTCCCGCTGTCCCCGCGGACATTGACCAAACCGTTGGACTTGAGTCCCGCGGACAGTCCCGCCTCCAGCTGGGCCAAACCCTCTTCCACGTGGGAGGGGGGCATCTCCTCGGTTTTTATTTCCAGTACGAATTCCATCAGGAGGATTCCTTTTCAGATACATATTGGCGTGCCACCTGGGTGACTATGTCCCGGATCTGGGCGATCATCTTGACCCTCTCGGTGACACTGATGGCTCCGCGCGCGTCAAGGAGGTTGAAGAGGTGGGAACACTTGAGGCAGGCATCATAGGCCGGCAGCAGCAGATCCCGCTCGATCAGGCGCTGTGCCTCCTTCGACTGCAGGGCGAACGATTTCTGGAGTCCCTTGATATCCGCATAGTTGAAGTTGTACTCGGAGAATTCCTTTTCCTCTCGGTAGCGCAGGTCCCGGTAGGAGACATCCGCCGACCACTGCAGGTCATAGATATTGTCCTTGCCTTCGAGGAACATCTCCAGCCTCTCCAGCCCGTAGGTGATCTCGACCGGCACGGGGAAGGTCTCGATTCCCCCGGCCTGCTGGAAATAGGTGAACTGGGTGATCTCCAGCCCGTCCAGCAGCACCTGCCAGCCTACGCCCCAGGCGCCGATGGTGGGCGCCTCCCAGTTGTCCTCGTCGAACCGCAGATCGTGCTCCTCCAGGTCGATACCCAGCTTGGTCAGGCTCTTGAGATAGAGCTCCTGGATGTTATCGGGTGAGGGTTTCATGATCACCTGGTACTGAAAGTGCTTCTGCACCCGGTGGGGATTTTCCCCGTAGCGGCCGTCCGCAGGCCTCCGGGAAGGCTGCACATACCCCACCTTCCAGGGCCGAGAGTCCAGCACACGGAAGAAGGTGTCCGGGGTCATGGTACCCGCCCCCACCTCCAGGTCATATGACTGGGCCAGATAACACCCCTGGCCGGCCCAGTACCGGTTTAGGTTCATGATCAAGTCTTGTACACTATTCATAAAAGCTGCCGATCCTTTCTAAAATAGGGAAAGATTCATCTATCATTATCTGATTCTTTCTTGGTACGATGTCAATCATTTCTTAGTTTAACTTATAAAATCGGCATCTTTTCCCCTTCGGGCGAGCCGATCTCAGCACATCTTCTTCGTTGCGGCGGGTTCGCGGTGGACGACCACAGCTTCACCCCCCGCGCCTACCATCTACGGCAAACTCGACTCGTGAATTATCCAGGTTAGTTGACTCGGAGGGGCGATATGAATATAATACCGGCTCAGAATCGAGGCCGAAACTCCGGTGCGGAAGTGGCGGAACTGGTAGACGCGTAAGCCTCAGGAGTTTATGGCCCAAAAGGCCGTGGGGGTTCGACTCCCCCCTTCCGCACCACCCCAAGACCCCCCAACCCAGACCTGTAGCAGCCCGATTTTGTGGTCGGATTGGGGCGTGCTATAATGGCGTTACCGGCCATCCGAAAACTTGTGGATGCTGTCAAGGAGAAGAGATGAGGATTGTCCGGATCGGGTTGGGACTGAGCCTCGTGCTGATGTGTCTCGCCGCCTGCTATTACTACCGGCTGGAGCAGAAGCTGACCCCAGAGAACAAGGATTGGCTCCAACGGGTGGACTACATCATCACCTCCGAGGAAAGAAAGCTGTTTCTGAACCTTTCCGATGACGAGAAGGCGTCCTTCAGAGAGGAGTTCTGGCTCGAGCGCGATCCCGATCCTTCGACCGAGGAAAACGAGTTCAGGATGGAATACGATGCCCGGCTGGAAGCGGCGAACCAGCTTTTCATGGGTGAGGGAAGGCCCGGGTACCGTACCGACCGGGGCCGCATTTACATTCTCTACGGCCCTCCTATGGACCGTACCACCACGCCACCGGGAGATTCCGGCAGAACCCGTGAGATCTGGTACTATGGAAATTTCCCTGTGGTTTTTGTGGATGAGTTTTCCACCGGAAGATTTTCCCTGTTCACCTTTGATCTATCGCCGCTCCGGGACCTGAATATTAAATACATGCACGAACTCGGTCGGACTCCCGGGCAGGCGGAGGCTGCTGCGCCCGGCCAGAAAAGCGGCCTGGATTTCGCTTGGAAGGTGCGGGTCGAGGCCGTGGGCCCGGAGAGAGTGGAAGGCGAGGTGGAGATCACCGTCCCGCTACTTCATGTCTGGTTCGCGGTACAGGAGGAAGGGATGGAGACCGTTCTGGACCTGCGTCTGGAGGTCAGGGACCCCGGCGAAGCGGTCATCTGGGAATATGAACAGGCCATCCCGTTGGCGGTGGAGGAGAGGGCCCTGCAGGAGAACCCGCGTATGAAGCACAGATTGGCCGTCCCGCTGCGCATCGAGGGGCCGAGCCGGCGCTTCCGTCAAGGGACCTACCGGATCTTTGCCGTGCTGATCAATCGGACCGGTGACGCAAGGGTCCGCAAGGTAAAGACCTTCAAGTTGGATTGAGGCCGTTCGGGCTAGAAATAGTATCCCAGGGTGAACCGGAATTCCCGAATTCCTTTGAGATTGACTCCCCGCCCGTAAAGAGGATTGAGAAGGCGCTCTCCCTCGGCGGTGTTTTCATCCACGGGGTTCCAGAGGCCCCCGTCGTTCAGGTCGTACAGATGGTATCGTGTTCCCAGGGTGTTGAAGACATCCAGAGCGGCGTTGAACCTGCCGATCCCCGTCCGGAAGTCCTTTTCCAGCCTCAGGTTGAGGTTGCTGTAGGAATCGTATCTGCGGGAACCGTAGGGCTCCGAGTAGACCTGGGTAGGCAGTACAAAGGCGTTGTTCTCACTGGCCCACTCGGGGGAGGCGGTCACCGTTACGCTCCGTGCCCATATGTATCCCCGGAGATAGGAGTAGTAGAAACTGAGGTAAAAATCATAGGGGAAATGGTAGGTGCCCATGAGGTTTATGGTCAGGGGGATGTCGAAATCCAGCGGAGAGTCTTGCGTGAGGTTGACGAAATAATTGGGATTATCGGCGGCGGGGGAGAGAGGGGTGCTGTAAAGCGGCCCCACTCCCAGGTTGCCGGTTGTCTTGCTGTAAACCACCGACCCCATGAGCTGCCAGTTGTGCGTCATCCTCTTCCGGAACACCAGTTCCAATCCCCTGTACTTGCGTCCCAGTTCCCGGATGTTATTCAAACGGTTGAACAGAAGTGGCGCCGAATTCGAGAGGTAGTAGAGAGTGAGCAAAGAGTCCTCATATTCATTGACACCGGCCGGGACCACGGTGTCGTAGGGAACCCACCATCCTTCCGTGTCTTTGGCCGTGGTGTACCATTCTGTGTCTGTGTCCGGACTGTAGAGGACGTCCTCCAGGATATCCTTTTTTTCTTTATGGATGTAGTTCAACCGGACCGAGAAATCCCTGAGGATCTCGCTCTCGATTCCTATCATGATCTCATCAATGTAAGGGGCCGTGACGCCATCTGCCACCGTATTTTTCCAGTACTCCGGGCTGTAAATGCGGTAGTCCTCCGGGAAGGGGAGAAACGAGTCCCCGCTGTCCACCTCCTGATTGGAGTTCGAATCGAACCAGAAGAATTCGTGGGTACGCCCGAAATAGTAGGGGATCAGGGCTGCGACACTCTGGGCCCTGAGCAGTTCATGGTAACGGGCATAGGAGGCCTTGATCAGCGCCCGTCCGTTTCCTAAGACATCGATGACCATCCCCAGACGGGGCGATAAGCTGTTCCAGGTTAAGACCTTGTCCCAGGCAGGGAATTCGCTGTTGCTGTAGGGATTGACTTCGGCTATCGGTTTGATGAACGTCTCGCCTAACTGGAAGGAGATGGGGTTGGAGCTGAGCGTTTTGAGGCTGTCTCTGATGTCGGCCGTACTTCGGTCGAACCGCAGGCCGAGGTTAAAGCTCACGCGTCCGCCGATGGTCACCGTGTCCTGGACGAAGAGGCCCAGGCGCTGCAGGTCGAGCCCGGTAAAGAAGCTGCCCTGTGCACCGCTCATAAGCGAAAAAGCCACTTTCCCGGTGCCCATCTCTTCCCCGGTAGTGGGAGATTGGATGGTTCCGAAATAATAGGGATCACCGTTGGCATAGTAAATGATCAGGTTGTCCGCTTTCCAGGTGTTCCATTCGCTGGCCGTGCTGTCGTAATCCACACCCAGCTTGAACTTCTGGTTCCCTCCCAGTACGCGGTCGTTGAAGTGGACCAGGGTGGCGCTGCCCATGAACCGGGTTATCTTCTGTTCGTTGTTGGCGTAGCCGCTGCCCCAGGAATAGCCCGTCTGTTCATCGACATACATGGGTTTGTCGGCGCCGGCCTCGTTGAGCAGAAGAGTGGAATCTTGGATGATATAGCTGGCCTTCAGGTCGACGAAGGTCTTGCGGTTCATGCTGTAGTTGAGCAAACCCGTGAGCAGCAGGTTGTTGGAAGGCGAAATTTGCGCTGTGGCCTCTTGCGGAAGCCGGGAGGAGGAGAAATCGGAGTAAGCGGGAGCGGACCTCCGGGCGTAGGAGGCGGTCCCTATGAACTTGATTTCCGGAGTGAACTTCCCCGTCAAGCGAAGAAAGGCCGACTTGTCGGAATATTTGCCTGCGTAGGGCGAATGTTTGGTGCCCAGCGGATCTGTCCAGGACGAGAAGGTGGTGTTCCGTTTCTCTGAGGCGTATTTGACATTGGTGTAGAAACGGAGGAGGTCCCCGTAGAGGGTGCCGTACAGGGAGAGGGACGTGTCCCACAGATACGCACGGTCGGCTGGGCTGGTCAGGTTCCGGTCGACCAGCTCCTGCGACGAATCCAGCCAGCTGATCATGTTTTCGTTGGTGTGATGTACCAGCAATTCTCCCCTGATGCCCGGACCACCGGAGCGGGTCACGATATTGATGTATCCGGACTCGGTGCTGGGGACCTCCGCTGGGTGCCCGGTCGTCTCCACCTCGATCTCGTGGGCGATATCATAATTGACTTGGGGAGAGGTGAATGAAGCCAGGGGATCGGCCATGATGAGGCTGTCGGTGATGTATATGGCGTCCCTTTCGGAGCCGCCGTTGATGACCGGCGCCTGGGGATATCCCAGGAGATCAGGGAAGATACCGGCCGCGGAACTGATGGCCTCTCGGAGGTCTCTCTGGAAGGGGATATGGATCAGCATCTCCCGGTCGATGATGGAGGCGGCCTTGGATCCCTGCTCATCGATGGTCGGCACACGGAAGTCCAGGGCGACCTCCTCCTCGATGGTGGTCATCTCCATGCGCACGGTGAGAGTGATAGTCCGGCCTGCATGGATGATGATGTCGTCGATCTTGGCGGTCTTGAAGCCGGGCATCTCCAATGTGAGCTGATAGGTTCCGGGCAGGAGCGGCCGAAACTGGAATATTCCCGTGTCCGAAGTTATAAAGGTCTTCATACCCATGATCTTGTCCGACCGCAGGTATATGGATGCGCCCGGGAGAGGCAGCCCCTGCTGGTCGGTGATCTTGCCGCGCACGACTCCGGTGGGTCCTTGCGCCCAGGTGAACGCTGCCAGGACACAGAGAAGCAGGAGGAAGGATAGGGGCCGTATCAGGTGTGTTTTCAATCGCATGCTCAGATGTGCTCCCGGGAGGGAATATTACCAGTTCTATATCCTTAATACAAGGTAACGGCCGTTTCCGTTTCATTCTTGTTTTTACGCCTTCTCAGGCTGATATGTAACATGTTATGCGAACTGATCACGGTTGAAGCGACGGTGTGTGTCTCACTCTGCTCCGGCTGTCCCGTAGTAGAGGCCGTTAAACAGGAATTTGAAGCTCCCGTGGGGCTGCGCGCGGAAGGTGATCTCCGGGCCGAACAGGAACAGCTTGCCGCGCCCGACCTGTGCCTCCAGCACCACCTGCCCGTCCTTGAGGTAGTGCGGGCCGTGGGCCAGACCGCTGCGAAGGGGGGCCTCAGTGTCGAACCAGGCCACCGGTTGAACAACCTTGTTCGGGCTGTCGACCGAAGAGCGGAAAACAGGGCTGCGGTTGAAAAACACATCCAACTCTTCCGGCAGGCCATGAGCCAGGGGGTGTGTGTTGTCGACACGAACGCGCAGGACAGAGCCGGGCACAAAGTATTTAGTCGAGGAAAGCGGTCTTTCCTTGCCGTCCTCGCCTTTTTCCATCAGGGCGTTGGTGATCGGCAGGTCCAGATGATAGGCTAGGCTGGTGGAGCTTCCGATGGTGAGGACGGCGCCCCCCTGCTCCAAAAAGCTTTTCAATTGGGGGATGCTCTTGTCTGCCGTGACGCTGCCCAGCATGTGCCGGTACTCCTCCGGGACGGTCTCGGGGTCGGTGCTGCCGTAGCGGGAGGGCCGGCTGGGAGCGCCGGGTCGGGCCGCCGGTATTCCGCCGCGCACGAAGATTAGGGCATCGAATTTCTGCCGGAGGTTGCCGGCGTCCAGTTCTGGTGCGTACACGACCTCGAAATCGAATTCGAATCTCTCCAGCAGCCACCGCACCCAGCCTGAGTCCATGGAGCCTCCATAGCGGTCCCAAAGCCCGATCCGGACAGGTTTGAGCTCCAGCGCCTCCACGGGCGGCCGGGCAGCCACGGCCGTGAAGTCCAGCCCGATTTCCTTTGCCAGCGTTTTGATTATCGCTGTGTTGGAGGGCCCGCCCGGAATGTAGAAGGTGCCTGCCGGGTACTGAGCATTATCGTGGACCGCAGCCTGTTTGAGCCAGAATACTTTCTCTCCTGCCTTCAGGAGCCGGTTGACCGCGATAAAAGCATCGTTGACCTGATGGCTCAGCAGATACCCCCCGGTGCCGCTGCCCCGAATGGTTCCGGCTTCGGGTTCGAGCAGGCCTTTGAGCTTCTCGAAGGGCCCGTCAAAGCCGTCCAGGATCCGATCGAAAGCCACGCCCATCTGGAAGGCCAGCGTGTAGCCGGCGCTGTCATAGGGGGCCCGGAGAGGTCCGCCGGGATAGGGACGGATCTCAGGATACACCTGGGGTTCGAACATGTCGATGACGTGGGGCCGGAAGGCCTGGGCGGTCTTGACCACCAGGGAGCCCCGTGGATACTCTTTGCCGGCCACGGTGAAGTCCCGGGTGGCGCGCAGCATGGTTATCCCGTTTTTTATCAGGGTGTTGGCGAACTTGCCGGCCGTGAGGAAATCCGGCTGGTCTGCGGGCAGGATGTATCCCCGGGGGTCACGGCTGGCGGGGTCGTGGAGCACGTCGTGAAAATACTCGATGGGGTATCCCCGGGAACGGCCGCTCCCGGTCGTCGCGGCCTTGTCTTTTTTGATGGCCGCCTGGACCGCTTCGATCCGGCGTGGGTTGATGGTCCAGGTGTCGCGGCTGCCGCGCTCTATGGAGTTTTTCCCCATGCGGTATATATTGAACAAATAGTTCTCTCTGAGTTTGGCTGCCATGTCCAGGATGGCCCGGTTGGCGGTCTGGGAGTATTCGATGGACTGGCGGAAGTGCCATGTCTGCGGCTCGATGGGAAAGGGGTAGTCCCCGCTGCGCAGATGCTTCTCGGGAATGAAAGGGATCTCCATGGGCGTGGGGTTGCCGATCATCTCGGTCAGGATGCCGATCATGTTGTGAAAATAGGGCGTGCAGCGCAGGCAGCCGTTCCACCAGGTCTGGTATCCGGCGCCTTCCCGCATGACGGCACCGGGTTTGCCCTCGACAGAGAAGCGGCTGTGCATGGCATTGCCCACTGTCGTGATGCCCAGGACCAGGAGCGGGTCGAAGTTATAGCTGTGCGGCTCGCGGAAGGGCGGGGCGAAGAGCACCGCTCCCGCCGGACCGGTCTGGTGATGATTGTATACGATCTGGGGGAACCATTCCCGGTACAGGATGCGTGCGACGACCTCGCTCTCCTTCTGGCTGACCAGCATAAAATCGCGGTTGTTGTCATGGCCGACGTATTTCTGATAGAGGCGGGGCAGTCCCCGGGTGGAGCGTTTTTTCGGGTCCGGCTCCCGCATGTACCATTCGCTCACCAGGTCCATTCCGTCCGGATTCGTGATCGTCGCCAGGAGGATGACATTGTCCAGGATGCGCAGGGTCTCCCGGTCGGAGCGGCTGACCATCTGGTAGACCAGCTCGATCTCCTGTTGGGCACCCACCACCTCGGTGGCGTGCAGCCCGCCGTCGATCCAGACGACAGCCCGTCCTTCCTGCGCCAGGGCCTGGGCTTGCCCATCCGTCAGCCCCTCAGCCAGGGCCAGTTTCCGCGAGATCTCCTGGAAGCGTCCGAGGTTTTTATGGTTGGCCGGTGAGGTGATGATGGCCAGCACCATGGTCCGGCCCTCTTCCGTGGTCCCGGCCTCCTGCAGGATCATCCGGTCGGATTCCCGGGCCAGCAGTTCCCAGTACTCTTTCATCCGGGTGTACGTGGCCAGGAAGTAGTCATCTCCGATGTTGTGTCCGAAAAATTCCTTGGGAGCCGTGATCGTGTCCTGCCCTTGAAGCGGGGGGGCCAGTAGGGAAACCAGCAGAAAATACAGGCAAAGGGCCGACTGCGTCTTGGTTCGATGTGCGAGCCGCATATGTTCCTCCGTCTCTCTGTTTATTTGACCGTATCACAGCGTACGTGTTAATGCCCGGATCTTTTCGACCGCCTCTTTCAGGTTGTCCAGGGAGTTCGTATAGGAGATCCGGATGTGACCGGCCCCCTTGCGGCCGAAATGCTCACCGGCTACGGTCGCGACCCCTGCCTTTTCCAGGAGCAGTTGGGCGAGCTCCACCCCGGAGAGTCCGGTCCCCTCGATCGAGGGGAAGAGGTAAAAGGAGCCCGCCGGCTTTTTGCAGGAAAATCCCGGAAGCCCGTCGACGGCGTCCGCGATGTAGTCGCGGCGTCTTTTGAATTCCTCCACCATGGCCAGGGATGGTCCCTGGTCTCCCCGCAGTGCGGCTAACCCGCCCCATTGGGCAAATGTGTTCGTGGACGTGATCATGTATTGATGGTAGCGCAGGATGGGGTCGATGAGCGCCTGAGGTCCCAGGGCGAACCCCTGCCTCCAGCCCGTCATGGAGTAAAACTTGGACAGGCCGTTCAGGATGATCGTGCGCTCACGCAGCCCATCCAGGGACGCCGCGCAGATGTGACGGAATGGCGGGAAGATGATCTTCTCGTAGATCTCGTCGCTCACCACCACGAGGTCGTGCTCCACCGCCAGCCGGGCCAGCCGCTCGAAGACATCCGGCCCGATTACCCCTCCCGTGGGATTGGAGGGGCTGGCCAGGATCAGCATCCGCGTTCGGGGTGTGATCCGGTCCGCGATCTCCTCGGGGTCAGGCTGGAATCCTTCCTCCTCGACCAGGGTGTAGCTGACAGGTTCTGCCAGGGCGGCAAAGGCGTCCGGGGCGTAATTGACCCAGCGGGGATCCGGGATGAGGACCTGGTCTCCCGGGTCGAGCAGGGCGTTGACGGCCAGGAAAACACCCTCGGCCACCCCGTTGGTGACCACGATCTCCGTTTCCGGATCGTAGGACAGCCCGGATTCGGTCCGGTATTTATCCGACACCGCCCTGCGCAGCTCTATGATGCCCGCGTTGGCCGAGTAGTGGTGCTTGCCCTCCCGGAGGGCCTGTATGGCCGCCTCCACGATGTGGGGTGGAGTATCGAAGTCGGGCCGTCCGATCTCCAGATGGATGATCTTCCGCCCCTGCGCCTCCAGTTCCCGGGCCCGGTCGAACATGACACGGATCTGCTGCTTGGGGAGGCGTCGGGCTGAGATGGACTGCATGGACACTGCCTATCCGACCTTGCGGCCGATGGCAGCGTAGTTGACCGGAGAGAAGAGCAGTTGGTTGAGCTTGTCCAGGTTCCGGTTCAGGACGGCGGCGGCCTCACTTTCCGGGGGAAGTGCCTGAAGGGCCTCCTCGTCCAGGGGGGAGGAGTACCGGATCTCCACGTCCTGGAAGCCGGCGCTTTCCAGCAGGAATTCAAGCGCCCGGGGGTGGACCGGCTGCTGGTGCGTGATGTCCAGGAAATACACGTGCACGAGCGTGAACACCGAGGCCGGGTTCAGAGTCTCGAGCACCAGGCAGCCCGATTCGGCGAGCTTCGCGTAAGCCAGGTCGACCATCCTCCGGAGGTAATCGGGCCGGAGGTGCTCCACGACCTGGGAAGAAAAGACGCCGCCCAGGCTCCCGTCCGCGTAGGAGGCCAGGGACTCGAGTATGTCCCCGGTCCGGCAATTGAGGCCCCTTTCACGACAGATCGCGATCATCTGTTCGTTGATGTCCATGCCTTCGGCCGGTATGTTGTTTTGGGACAGGAGATCCAGGAACTCACCTCGGCCGCAGCCCAGGTCCAGGACGGTCCGCTCCGTCTGGAAGTAGGGCAGGTAGATCTCCTGCTGTTTTTTTACGTCCTGCTCGGATCCCCGGTGCCGGTTCTCGAATCCGGCATAGACGATGTCCTCCAGGGGCGCGGAGATGGATCTGACCTGGGCGGGCGTGGGGAGGTCCTTTCCTTCCAGGGCGGCCAACAGCCTCTGCAGTTGTTCCCGCAGCTGAACGTAGTTCTTCATCAGCAGCGCGGCATCATCACAGCTGGCCTTCAGCTTGTCGATGCGCCATTCCATGCTCTTGAAGATCATGCCCACATGGTTGCTGCTCAGGGCATCCCATTCCTTATCGTATGCCTCCATGAGCTCGTTCTGGGTGCGGGCCAGGTCTATCTGTGCGGCCATGGCCTCCCGGCTGAGTTCGAGCTGTCGCTGCATGGCCGCATGGAGCTGCTGCAGGGCGGGGGCCGGCTCTGTGTCGATGTTGGGCCGGGGGGAGTCGTCGCGGACAGAGCCCTCACCTTGGGTCAGGGAGGGCAGCGTCTCCAGAGTGCTGTGGATGCCCTCGAGGGCTTGGCTTAATTCCTGCAGCCGGGCGAGCTTGTCGGACAGTTCTTTTTCTTTTTCCTGTCGTCTATGGGAAAGCCCTTCCAGCGTGCGCTTCATCAATCCCGGGAAGAAGGAGGCTATTTCTTATCCGCAGAGGAATCGTCGCCGCCCTCTTCTTCCTGTTTCGTCACGGATTTCTTGAAGTTCTTGATGCCTTCTCCCAGGGATTTCCCCAGTTCGGGCAGGCGGCGGGCACCGAAGATGATCACGATGATCAGCAGGATCAGGAGCATTTCCGGCAGTCCGAGTGTTCCGAATAAAAACATGAATACCTCCACAAATACCTTACCCAAGGTACTCGAGTCCCCCTCAAAAGTCAAGAATCCTCTGATCCAAGGCCCCGGCATGCTATACTATGCAGTTCCCAATGAAAAGCATACGGAATTTTTCGATAATCGCCCACATAGATCACGGCAAGTCCACCCTGGCGGACCGCCTGCTGATGGCGACCGGGGCGGTCACGGAGCGTGAGTTCCGCGCCCAGGTCCTGGACACCATGGAGCTCGAGCGGGAACGCGGCATCACCATCAAAGCCCAGACCGCTCGACTCCGGTACTCAGCCGGTGACGGCCGAGAATACACACTCAACCTGATCGACACTCCCGGTCACGTCGACTTTTCTTATGAGGTGTCCCGCAGCCTGGCGGCCTGTGAGGGGGCGCTCCTGATCGTCGATGCCTCTC
>JAUXEH010000188.1 GCA_030620655.1 Candidatus Aminicenantota bacterium
AAGTCCTTCAGCAGCAGCTCCGGTGAAAAGGCATAGATAGCTGTGAACTGTACAAAAACCAGAAGGCACAATACGGCAATGGCTTTTTTCATGTCCTTCCTCCTTAAAGAAATTCGATTCATTTTTCCTGCTTGTAGAGAAAGTATATTAAAAAACGCCCCCCTGTCAATTCCTAATGCATAAATAATGTAAATTATTTTGCCTGGATAATTCACAAGTCGAGTTTGCCGGGGTAGGTTGGGAGGCGTCATCATGAGCGGCGGAGCCTCAGTAGGGCCGATGCGCCCAGTATCGGCCCGATCGCCAGGGAAACAAAGGCCCACTTCCACCCCAGAGACTGGCCCAGCCAAGCGGTCAGCTGGATGGAAAGCACGGTGATGCCGAAGCCGATCCCGTTCTGGATGGTGAGCGCGGTGCCGGTGTAACGGGGCGGGCAGTGCCTGGCCGCCAGGGCGGAGAACTGGGGAGAGTCTGCGATCACGAAGATGCCCCAGATGAGGGCCACGGTTGCGACGATCGCCGCATCCTGATCGAAGAGCCACCAGGAAAGCGCACAGAGCGAACCGCTGCCAATCAGAGACAGCAGAGCGACCTCCCTCTCCCCTGCCTTCCTTGAGATCCATCCTCCCAGTATGCAGCCGACACTGCCGGCCGCGATCACGAAGAAAGTCAGCAGCGGAACGGAATCCACCAGACCGGAGTCTGTGCGGCGGAAGCTGTCGGTCAGGTAAAGGGCCGCCAGCGACCAGAAGGCATAGAGCTCCCACATGTGGCCGAAATACCCGAACGCCTGAATTCGAAACTCGCGGTAGCGGAAGACCCGGAAGGCCATGCGCGGCTCGAACACCGCGGCCTTCCGGAGGTAGGGCCCCCGCGGCACAAAGAGCAGGACCAAACACCCTCCCAGCAGAGACAGGCCTGAGGCCGTCAGCAGAAGCAGGCGCCAGCCCGGTGCGGCTCCCAGGGCGAACATCAAGTAGGGTGAGGCGGTACCCAGGGTCAGCGACGCCAGCAGGATGCCGAAGCGCCAGCCCAGGCCGGAACGGAACCATTGGGCGACGAGCTTCATCCCTACGGGATAGACCCCGGCCAGGGTTATGCCGGTGAGGAACCGGAATACCAGGGAGATGGTGAGGTCGGTCGACAAGAGCGCAAAGCCGGAATTGAACAGCGCGGCCAGGCCGGCGGAGGCGAAGAACACGATCCGGGCAGGGAATACATCCGGCAGGTTTAGCAGCGCAAACAGGAAGGTCCCCAGGATGAATCCGAGCTGGACCGAGATCGTCAGCCAGGAGCACTGCACATCGCTCAGGGCCCAGAGTTCCCTAAGGACAGGGGTGGCGGCAGTGCCCGAGAACCAGGTGGACGTGGCCAGTAGGACGCTGAACGAGATCAGGCCCAACGCACGGTTGGGAGACGGGGAAGGAGGCTTCATGCGCGCTTGGAAAGCGAGGCGCTCAGGGCCATGGCCAGCTGCTCGGGCTTCTGGGACCCGATCAGAATACGGCTCTGATCGTTCAGGGCCAGCTCCACGCCCCGGTTGCCCCGGACATTGAAGGCCTTGCCCCTGGCACCGAAGCGGATTCCCCACCCCCCATAATCCCTGATCGGTCTGTACGTGACGGCCTCACAGCCGGCGATATCTGTGAAGGCGAGCATATGAAACCTGCGGTGGAGGGGATAGAAGCGGTAGTAGAGCCCTTCTGCCCGCACCTCCGTCACCAGCCGCATAGAATAGAAGAACAGGGGAAAACCGATCCCGAACACGACTAGGATTACCCACATCAGGCTGTCGGGCGCCGGGTTGTCTCCGAAGGGTTTTTTCAGGATCAGCTGCTGGTAAGCGCCGTACCATGCCACCCCTGAAACCATGAGGACCAGGACCCAGACCCAGATCTGGCCAAACCGCTGGATCTCACGAAAAGAAACCGGAGATTCGTCACTCATGTGTCCTCACTCCCCTTTTTCCCGGTGTTTTGATCATCCTCGCAGAACAGGCAGGCCGCCAGCTCGGTGCAGAGACCTTCCGGGCTTTCCAGCTTCTCTATGCCCTGCAGTAGGTCCTTGAGCTCGAGGATCTCCTCCATCACGATCAAACTAACCAGGTGCGAGTTGTCCTGGGAAGTGTTGAGCTCTATGGTCTTGTCCTTCTGCAGCAGGGTTATGGAGATGTTTTCCTTCCGGATCTGGTAGATCTTGTCCACAATGTTCAGCTCGTGCACATAAAAGTCCTCGTTGCGGAATGCCAGGCGGACACGGGAGGCGATGAACGAGGTGATGTGCGAGGAGGGAAAGGTCAGGGCGATGTGGCATCCCATCTCTTCCCTCTTGACCGAAAGGCGGCCGCGCAGGCCGGAGCCACCTTCGAAACTCTTGATCAGGATGGGGGGCGCGATCACGCTGGCGATCAGGAGGGTGAGGATGGCCACGCCGAACACGTCCTGACCGATGGCCCCGGTCGAGAGCCCGATGCTGGCCACGATCAGTGTCACCTCGCCTCGCGGCAGCATCCCGGCCCCGATGCGGAAGGCTCCCCTGAGGTTGAAGCCCATGAGGAACGCCGGCACTCCACAGCCCACGATCTTTCCAACCACGGCGAAAGCGGTGAACAACAGCCCGAAAAGCAGCACCTTGCTCAGGGCGGGAAAATCCACCATCATGCCCATCACACAGAAGAAGACCGGCACCAGGAACTGGTACACGCCGTGCAGCCGTTCGCGCAGCTCGTGCGCCAGGTCGGTCTGTGACAGCGACAGCCCCATCACATAGGCGCCGATGATCATGGCCAACCCGGCCATTTCCGCCAGTCCTGCCAGGAAAAGGGCCATGCCCAACGCCACACCGGCGATGGCGTCGTTGGAACGGAACCACTTCAACCCCTTGGAGATGCGCTGGGCGAAGATGATCCCCAGCACCGTGCATACGATCCAGAATCCGAAGGCCTTCAGGGCAATCAGACCAATCCGGCCCCAGTCTACCGCGCCGCCCGTGGCTCCCAGCTTGGAGATGCCGACCACGACAGCCAGCAGCACGATGCCCAGCACGTCGTCCAGGACCGCACCGGCCAGTATGGTCACGCCCTCGGGAGATGACATCTTGCGCTTTTCGCTCAGGATACGGGCCGTGATTCCCACGGACGTGGCCGTGGAAAGCGTACCCAGGAAGAGGGCCGTGGGAGACATGAACGAATCCACTCCCGGGAGAAACACCACTGCGGCCAGGTTGCCCAGGCAGAAGGATAGGACAACGCCCCCGATCCCCACCACCGTGCCCACCATCGAATAGCGGAGAAATGTGGGCAGATCCGTCTCCAGGCCGGCTGAGAACAGCAGGACGATGGAGGCGATCACGGCCAGCCCGTAGAGTTCGGGCGAGATCGGCATGGCAGCCTCGGTTTTCGGGAACAGGGAGTGGCCCAGGATGGCAAGGTGTATTCCGCCCAGCGCGAAGGGGCCGATGACCATGCCGGCCGCCAATTCGCCCAACACGCTGGTCTGTTTCAGATAGCGGCTGAACACCAGGCCGAACAGCCGGGCGGCCACCACGATGACAGCCAACTGCAGCACCAACACCGTCATGAGGTGGCCCATCTCATGCCCCGCTTCCGGGCTGGAAGCTTGGAGCAGGGCCGGAGACGCCAACAAGGCCAGGATCGCTAGCCTGGATCTCCTCATCGCGCCATTCCCTATTCGAACACCCGGATGACGTCGCCCGCCGACCGGGCCGCCCTCAGCTGCCGCCGTGAATCTTCGTCTCTGAGGACCTTGCTCACTTCCGCCAGAAACTGGATATGGGGCCCCGACCGGCTGGCCGGTGAAATGGTCATGATAAAAATATCCGATGGTTTTCTGTCGACGGAGTCGAAATCGATGCCGGAGCTCTTGAGGCCCACCGCCACCACCAGCTGGTCGACGGAGTCGGTCTTCCCGTGCGGGATGGCCACGCCGTTGTTCATGCCCGTGGACATTTTTTCTTCCCGCCCCAGGACGGCCTTGAGGGCGCCCTCCCTATCCTTGATGAAGCCTCCCCGGATCAGGCGGTCGATCATCTCTTCTATGACAGAGGTCTTGTCTTCCGCCTGGAGGTCCAGAAAAATATTGCCGGCGCTCAGCAACTTTTTGAGCTTTTTCCTCAATGGGGGTTCAATCCTTGCGCCGCACGTAGATATCCGTGGAGCCCGGTGTCTCCTGGAAGCGCATGTCGAAGAGTTTGGTCTGGGACTTCAGCAGCTGCGATAGCTGTTTGTGGCCGTAGGTCCGGGGGTCGAAGCTCGGATCCAGCTGACGGAGATAGAAGCCCATGGTCGCGATGTTGGCCCAACCGTCTTCCTGGATCGCCATGTCAAAGGCTCCCTTGAGCAGGGGCAGCGGATCGAATTTCTTCTTCTCTTCTTTAGCGGCCGACGGCTTCGTGGTCCTTCTCCCCTTGGGTGCAGTTCTTTCTTTGCTTTCCCTGATATCCAGGTTCTCGGTGAAGATGAAGACATTGCAGGCGTTGACAAAGGATTTGGGAGTGATCCGCTTCCCGATCCCCATGACGAACACTCCGCTCTCCCGGATACGGGTGGCGAGGCGGGTGTAGTCGCTGTCGCTGGAGACGACGCAGAAGCCGTCCACGTTCTTGGAGTGCAGGATGTCCATGGCGTCTATGATCATGGCGCTGTCCGTGGCATTCTTGCCCACGGTGAAGCGGAACTGTTGGATGGGCTGGACGGCCGCCGCATTCAGCGTGTCTTTCCAGCCCTGCATGTTGGAGGTGGTCCAGTCTCCGTAGATCCGGCGAATGGTCAGCGCGCCGTACTTGCCCGCTTCGGCCAGGATTTCCCTGATCAGGCTGGGCTGGGCGTTGTCTCCGTCGATGAGGACCGCTATTTTTTTGGTATTGCTTTCATAGGTTTCTACCATGATGTTTCCTTCTGTGTGATGATCTATTTTCCCCGTATTGTACTGCTCTGTAAGCGTTTTTACAACGCTTTAGTGTTCAATCCAAGAAGCGGGAGACCACGATCCGGGAATTCCCCCAGGGAAGGGGCCGGCTCTCCAGTTCTTCCCAGCCATGAGACGACAGAAAGGTGCTCAGGCCTCCCTCTTCGTGCAGGAACTGCTGACCGTTCCGGAAATGGTCCCCCCCGGCTGTCCGCTCGATCCCATAGGTGAACACGCGGCCAATGCGCGACCTCATGTCCCAGGGACGTTCGAAATCGACGAACAGGGCCCTCCCCTGCCGGTGCAGCACGCGACGCACTTCGGTCATCATGGCCTTTCTCAAGTGAGGCGACTTGTCGTGGAGGGCATAGGAGATGATAACTGAGCGGAACCCGCCTGCCCGGATGGGCAACCGTGCGGCGTCGGCCTGTACAAAAGGGACCGAGGGAGCCTGGGAGCGGGCATACCGAAGGAGGCGGCCGTCCAGGTCCAATCCCCAGACAGGGCGGGACGACTCGTTGTCAAAGATCCTGCACATCGCCCCGGTACCCGTACAGAGGTCCAGGGCCGGGAAGAGGCCATTCTCCCGCACGTAAGCAGCCACCCAGAGCCGCATCCCCCTGAGTAGGGAGCCGATGCTGGCGTCATAGGCCCATCCAGAAAAACTCATCATGAGGAATCCTTTTGTTCGGTCTACAGCCAATATATCACAGCTTTCCGCCGCTGTCTGCTTCAACCGCATCTCCATTATTTTCGGTATTGTTCCTATTTTTTTTTGGGAAACAGGTCAAGGCGACATCGTAGGATCCCGACTAATTTCTCTGCCACTGAGGGGACCCGAAGGGACGGCCGAGATGTTTGAGCACAATAAAAACATGACATGCGTCTCTCTTGGACCAGGTTATTGACCAAGCATTGACTATGACCGGGCGGAGTCCGGAAACCGGCCGTTTTCAGTCCGAGCGCATGGGGAGGTGGGAGAGTCTTCCGCTTGGACTGAATCGGCCGGGAAGAGCGGAGAATAGAAACATGTGGGAGCCTGACCTGTTTCCCAAAAAAAAATCTGGGCATCTATCCCCACGGATTTGAGGATCCGACAGGGGAACCGGATTGACTGGGAT
>JAUXEH010000038.1 GCA_030620655.1 Candidatus Aminicenantota bacterium
CGAAGCTGTGGTTTACCACCGCGAGACCCGACATAACGCACCATATGCTGTGAGATCCGCTCGCCCGGAGGGTAAAAGATGCCGACAGTAGAAAAAAAGGTTTCATGTATTGGAAGTGTCGGCAGCTTTTATGAATAATTCAGGAGGAGGTGATGATGAGTATAGATAGAAGGGATTTCCTGAAGCTGTCAGCAGGTGCGGCAGGAGTCGCCCTGGTGACGTCCGGATGTTCCCCGCAGCAGGACACACGGTCAGAGGCCGGCGATCCCATCTCCCGCCTCAAGCCCATGACGGCTGACGTGGTCCCCATCACCGATGCGGAGCGCCAGCAGAGGATCGAAAAAGCCCGGCGGTTGATGACGGAAGCCGGGATCGAGGCCATCTATCTCGAGGGCGGAACCGGCATGTTCTATTTCACGGGGGTACGCTGGGGAAACAGCGAGCGCATGTTCGCTGTGGTCCTGCCTGCCCGGGGAGAGCTCGCCTGGATCTGTCCGGCTTTCGAGGAGGACCGGGCCCGGGAGCTGATCCACTTCGGGGACGACATCCGGACCTGGGAGGAGCATGAGAGCCCCTATAAGCGTGTGGCCCAGGTACTGGCGGACCGGGGGATCCGCTCCGGCAGGATCGGGATCGAAGAGAGGGTCCGGTTTTTCCTGTACGACGGGAGCAGGAAAGCGGCCCCCCACCTTGAGTATGTGAGCGCCGATCCCGTGACCATCGAGTGCCGGGTCATAAAATCACCCGCCGAACTCGCCCTGATGCAGAAGGCGGCCGACATCACCATCGAGGCCTACAAGGTTTCGGTAGCCATGCTCGAGGTCGGCATGACCAGAAGCGATTTCCGCGCCATCTCCGGCCGGGCCCATGCGGCCCTGGGGGTGAGCGGGGGGATCGGTGCACAGATCGCGGAAGCCTCGGCCAATCCCCACGGCAGCATCAAGCGTATCGAGCTCAAGGAAGGCGACATCGTGCTCATGGACGGCGGCTGTGGGGTTGACGGATACCGCTCGGACATCAGCCGGACCATCGTGTTCGGGGAGCCGACGAGCCGCCAAAGGGAGATGTGGAACCTCATGAAAAAGGCGCAGTCCGCCGCCTTTGCCAAGGCCGGGGTGGGTGTGCCCTGCGAGGATGTGGATGCGGCCGCCCGCCAGGTCTACATCAACTACGGATTCGGTCCCGGGTATCAGGTCCCGGGCCTGCCGCACCGCACCGGTCACGGCATCGGGCTGGATGGTCATGAGTGGATCAACCTGGTCAAAGGAAACACCCGTCCCATGGAGGTGGGGATGTGTTTCTCGAACGAGCCCATGGTGGTGCTCCCTGGAGAATTCGGGGTCCGTCTGGAGGACTGCATATACATCACCGAGGAGGGGCCGCGCTACTTCTCCGAGCCCAGCCCCGCCATCGACCAGCCCTTCGCCTGACCCGCCTCCGCTGAAAAACGTTCCCATCCGATTCTGCAGTTTGAATATCCCTTACGGCCTGTGCTAGTATAGGTGTGACGCATGGGGCGTTCGATGAATCTGTCTTTCAGAGCGGGAACATGATCAGCCTTAAAGACGCCTCCCTGTCCTGGGTGAAATACCTGGTTCCGGACAGACTCGAGCGGGATCCCAAGTTCCGGCGGTATCTGGGCCGCCTGGGCCGTATCGGCATTACCGTAGGCGGGATCCTGGTCGTAGTGGCCGTCGGCCTGATCCTGCTAATCAAAATCGTTTTCCAGGGGGGATATCCGGTCTGGATGCAGGATCCGTCAGTGTACGATGTGGCTAATAACATCGTAACGCTGTGGGATAAACTCCTCATAATCAGTTTGGGTATTTTCTCATTAATCCTGTTGCGAACCAGACTGAATGTCGAGGTCGGAAGGTATTTTGTCTGGGCACTGCTGCTCATCATAGCTTTCATCGCCGTATTCGATGATGTGGTCGTATCGGAGGACGTGACCTATTCCGCAGGATATCTGGTCATGATCCTGTTTGTGGGAGTGAGCGCCATGCCCTTCCGCCCCTGGCAGGTCACCCTGTTGGGCATCACCCTCATGCTGATCTACATCTTCGAGGTCAGGGTGTATCCTGGAGGCCTGGTGGGACCGCCTCAATTCTACACCCAGATGATACCGGCCACCGTGCTGGCCACCGTGATCACCTGCTTTCTCTATCAGGCGCGCCACCGCCTGTATCAGGCGCGTCAAAAAGAGATCCTTATGAAAGAATCGATATCAAGGTATGCCGAGGAGTTGGAACAAATGTATGTGAAACTCAGGGACACGCAGGCCTCGCTCGTCCAGTCGGAGAAGCTGGCGTCCCTGGGAAACCTGGTGGCGGGCGTTGCCCACGAGATCAACAGCCCCCTGGGATCGATCGGATCCTCTGCCGACACGGCCAAGAGGGCGCTTCAGCTGATAGAGAAGGCCCTGGAAGGAGGGGAAGAATCCTGGAAGGACGAAAAGGTACAGCGGGCGTTCCGGATCCTTATCTCCCTGAATGACTCGGTGGCAGGCGGGGCGGAGCGCATAAACCGGATCGTGACCGCGCTGCGCAATTTCGCCTGCCTGGATGAGGGGGAATATCAATCCTTTGACGTGAACAGGGGCATCGAGGACACGCTCATGCTGGTGCTGGCCAATCCCGAGGTTCGAGTTGCAGTTGAGAAAGACCTGGGGACGCTGCCTGAATTGTACTGCCGGCCCCGGCAGATCAACCAGGTTTTCATCAACATCCTGAACAATGCGCTGGAAGCCACAGAAAACCGGGGGCGCATCACGATCAAGACACGAAAGGACGGAGACCGGATTCGGATCCGGTTTTCAGATGACGGGCACGGGATTTCCCCGGCGGACCTGGGCCGTGTTTTCGAACCCGGCTTCACCACCAAAGGCAGGGGAGTGGGGACCGGTTTGGGCCTGGCCATCTGCTACCGGATCATCGAGGACCACGGCGGAACCTTAGACGTGGCGAGTAAGCCCGGGGAGGGGGCCACCGTTTCCATCACGCTCCCGATAGAGTCCAGCCAGGTCGGCGGCGGCGAACCCGAACAAGCGGCCTGACCGCGACCCCCCTGTCTGCTCAATCATCCCAGGCACTATAAAATCCCTGCCGATAAGAAAAATATATATTTTTAACTTGACATATTGATAAGTTATCACTATAATTAAATTGATAGCAATGATAAATAACAATTAATATTAATATGTTATTACACAGCCAAAACATATATTCCATCGGAGGTGATCGCCTTGGCTTACATGATCGACGCCAATAAGAAGTTCCAGAAAGAGCTGAATTCCGGGACGGCGGCCCTGGTGCTGCTCAGCCTGATGGACCGGGCCGAGGAGCCCATGTACGGCTACCAGATCGCCAAGCTCATGGAGACCGCTGACGACAAGGTCCCCATGATGAAGCAGGGGGCTCTGTACCCGGTCCTGCGGTCGCTGGAAAACAGCGGACTGCTGGAGAGCCATGTAGACCCCTCGGTCTCCGGGCCGCCCCGGCGCTACTACAGGATTACCGAAACCGGGCGCCGCACCCTCGCAACCTGGAGGGAGATCTGGAACCACACCAAGACGTTTGTCGATTCCCTGTTGGAAGGCGGAGGCCATGATGAATAGGATCGACGCGTATCTGGACCGCCTCAGAGCCGAACTCGAGGGGAGTGATCCCGCCCTCATCCAGGATGCTCTGTCGGACTCCGAGGAACATCTGCGTGCCGCCTTGGAAACGGCTCTCGGGGAGACACCCGGCCTGAGCGAGGAGGAGGCCCTGCGGGACATTATTGAAAAATACGGTGAACCCGCGGAGGTCGCGGCGGCGTATAGGGACGCCGAAGCCCGCCTCGCTCCGTTTTCGACCCCCGTGCCTGTTTCTCCGGCTCCGCCGGTCTTCACGAAATTTTTCGGGATCGTGGCCGACCCCCGTGCCTGGGGCGCCTTCCTCTACGCCCTCCTGGCTTTTCTCTTCGGGACGATCTACTGCGGCTGGGCCCTGGTGGGCGGCGCTGTTGCATTACCTTCCATGATCTTCATCATCGGGGTGCCGATCACCGCCCTGTTCCTCCTTTCGCTCAGGGGAATCGGTCTCTTGGAAGGGCGCATCGTGGAGGCCCTCCTGGGAGTGCGGATGCCGAGGAAGCCGTTTTTTGTGAGCAGGGATCTGAAGTGGACAGAGAAGCTCAAGTCCCTGTATACGGAATCCTTGACGTGGAAGATCCTGCTCTACATGCTGCTCCAATTCCCCTTGGGATTTGTATATTTCATCGTTTTAGGCGGGGCTTTTACTTTTGCCCTGGGCTTAATAACTGGGCCCGTGTTGGAACTGGGGCTTCACCTTCCCCTGGAGGTTGTGGGTGTGGATAAGTTCACTCCCCTCTGGCTGCTGCCCATAGTGTGCGCAGCGGGACTCTTCCTGCTGCCGGCCACACTGCACCTGGCCAAATGGATGGGGAAGCTTCACGGCCGCTATGCCAAGGCCATGCTGGTGAGGAAATGAGGAGATACCTGCCATGATCAAGAACGTGGATGAATACCTTCGGGAACTCAGGCAAGGGCTCTTTGGGTGCGATCCGGCGTTGGTGCAGGATGCCCTGGCGGATGCGGAAGAGCATCTCCGCCTGGGGCTCGATCTGGCACGGCAGGGAGAAGGGGCAGTCCCGGAATCCGAAGCCCTGCAGGCACTCATCGAAAAATTCGGTGATCCTGCCGAGGTGGCCTCGGCTTACCGCGAGATCGAGGCCCATTCCGCACCGGTTCTATCCCCTCCGCCGCGATCCCGTTCCTTCTGGGGGAGATTTTTCGGAATCTATGCGGATCCGCGCGCCTGGGGTTCTTTCCTCTACCTGCTGTGCGGGCTGGTCACCGGGTGTTTTTACGGTATGTGGGCCATCTTAGGTACATCTTTTTCTTTGATTTCCCTCATTCTCATCATCGGGCTGCCCGTGAGCGGCCTGTTCCTGCTTTCCGTCCGGGGGATCGCCTTGATGGAGGGCCGCATCGTAGAGGCCCTGCTCGGGGTGCGCATGCCGCGCAGACCCCTGTTCGTACAGGAGGGATTGAGCTGGAAAGGCAGGTTCGAGGCCCTGGTCACGGAATCCCAGACCTGGAGATCCCTGGTGTATCTTTTCCTCCAGTTTCCCCTGGGGGCACTGTATTCATGCGTGACGTTCGTGCTGTTTGGATTCTCTATAAAGATGACCCTGTATCCCTTCTGGTACCATGTGCTGGGGCGGCCCCTCATCACATTCGCCCAGCCGTACTTCCCGCCCGGCTGGCTGGTCCCCTTCGTCTGCCTCGCGGGATTCCTGCTCCTTCCCCTGACTCTTCACTTCACGAAGCGGCTGGGTCGTTGGCACGGCCGCTATGCCAAGGCCATGCTCGTCAGCAAAAAACATTATGTTTAAAAGCTTTCTCTTGGTGGCTCTCAGAAGTCTGAGGAAACAGAAGCTGTTTTCTGTCATAAACCTCTTGGGTATGGCCGTGGGAATGGCCGGCTTTACCCTTTTCGCACTCATGGCCGGCAGCAAGCTCAACGCCGACCGCTTCCACACTAATGCCGATCGCATCTACTGCCTGGTGCAGGTGCGGTCCGATGAGAATCAGGAAGACAGACACACGACCTTCGTCCCCGGCCCGCTGGCGCCCGCCCTGCAGGGGGAGTTTCCCGAGATCGAGGGGATGGCCCGTGTCCTGCCCGCCGGCCGGGTCACGCTCAAGCATGGAGACGACGCCTTCTATGAGAGGGGTGTGCTGTTCGCAGACCCCGAATTTCTCACGATCTTTTCCTTCGGTCTGAAGGACGGGGACCCGGCCACGGCCCTGGACTCGCCCGATTCCCTTGTCCTGTCGGAGAAGGCTGCGGCCAAATATTTCGGAGACGAAGACCCCATCGGACAGGTGTTGACCATGGTAGGCGTTTCCCGAAGCCTCACCGTGACCGGGGTGGCCCGGGACGTTCCCCGCACCTCCTCGCTGTTTTTCGAATTCCTGGTCTCCATGGAAACGGCCCGCTCTATGTCCGAAGGATTCGATGACTGGGACACCAGCCGCCACACGGCCTTCCTGCTGGCGGGTCAGGGATTCGATGCCGAGGCCTTCGAAGCCAAGCTCCCGGCCTTCGTGGATCGCAATCTTGCCGAATCGCCGGACTCGACCAAACAGCTCTATGTCATGCTCTTCCGAGACTTCCGCCTCAACTCGCGCCACATCTCCTCCCTCCTGAGCAGCACCCATCCCGCCTCCGTGATCATCACCTTCGCCATCGGCTTCCTGCTGCTCTTTGTGGTCAGCATCAACTTCATCAACCTGAGCACTGCCCGCTACATGCACCGCACCCGGGAGATCGGGATGCGCAAGGTGATCGGAGCCAGCCGGCGCCAGCTCATCCTCCAGTTCCTGGGGGAGTCTCTGCTGTTATCCTTCCTGGCGCTGCCAATGGCGGTCCTCCTGTACGAGCTCCTTCATCCCGCCTTCTATGCCTACATGGGGGACCTTTCCATGGTGGCGCAGACGTCCGCCGTGTCGAACTCGATCTGGAACTATCCCTTCCTGCTGAAATACCTGGTGGCCGCCGCCGTCATCACGGGGCTGTTCTCCGGCGCCCATCCCGCCTTTGTGCTCTCCGCGTATAAGCCCCTGAGCGTTCTGTCGGGACGGTTCACCGGAGGGAGACGAAAGAAACGGGGGAGCAAGGCCCTCATCGTCTTCCAGTTCTCCCTGGCGGTTTTATTTGTCGCGGCCTCCAGCATCATCCAGAACCAGGGCGGCCATTTTGTCAGGGCCGACCTGGGGTACAGCAGGGACCATATTGCCATGGTGCGCCTCACACCCGAGACCCGCCCCAAGCTTGGGGTCCTTAAAGCCAAAGTAGAGCGCCACTCCGACGTCGTCATGGTCACGGCTTCCGCCGGGCTGCCCGTCATATGGGAGAATCTGCAGCCCGCCCGCCTGCCGGACGCGCCGGAAGCCGAGGCGGTGGCCGTGCATGCCTATGGCGTGGACTACGGCTTCCCAGAGGCGCTCGACATACAGATACGGCAGGGGAGGAGCTTTTCCCGGACAATGGGGGCCGATAAAGACGGTTTTATTCTCAATGCCGCCGCCGCACGGAAGATGGGGTGGGACGATCCTGTGGGGCGGCAGCTGGTTCTAGGCGGAAGGACCGGGACCGTGATCGGGGTGGCCGAGGACTTCCTGTTCGCGGACATCGGCTTCGACATCCCACCGGCGATCCTCTTCCTGGAACCGGACAACCTGAACTTCCTCCTGGTCAAGTATGCCGCCTCGGGAGACTTCCGGCAGCTGCACTCCTTTTTAAAGTCACAATGGCTGAGCCTGAACCCGGATCTGCCGTTCGAGTGTCAGACCCTGGATGACATCTTCAACCAGTTCTTCAGGCTGCTGGACAAGATCGCCGGATTCCTCAAGGCTATAGGGATCACGACCGTGGTCTTTTCCTGCCTGGGCCTGCTGGGCCTGGCCTCCTACATGGTGGAGCAGCGCACCAGGGAGATCGGCATCCGGAAGGTCATGGGCGCGTCCTCTCCCAGGATCTTGTGGAGGCTGATGCGGGAATATGTGGCGCTGGTAGCCGTGGCCAATGTCCTGGCCCTGGGCCTGCTCTATTTCGGCTGGCACAAGGTGCTGCAGACCGGGCTGCTGTTTATCACCGACATCAGCGCCGGGACCTATGCCACCGCCCTGCTCTTTTCCCTGGGGGCCGCCGTCCTCGCCGTGACCTCGCAGACCTGGAAGGCGGTGCGGGCCAATCCGGCCGATTCCCTGCGGCATGAATAGAGCCCAGGGCCTTTCCGTGTCCTTGCGAAACCTTTTGTTGTTGCGTACGTTTAATAGGGTTAAGAGGTGCCGCCATGAAGAACCTGTCCGGAGTCTTGGGACTCTCTTTTGTCTTTTGTATCACAGCCGTTCTTGCCGTTCCCGCGCTGGGCCAGAAGATCGAAACCGTTGATGGGGTGCGCATCGTGCACAATCGGGGGGAGGGGATCTGGGAGAAATCCCCTCGGATCGCCCTGGAGAAGATCCGTGCGATCGGGGACATCGAGGCGGAGAGCGAGGAGGTGGCCTTCTACATGCCCCTCGACATGGCGCTCGACGCCGACGGGAACCTGTATGTCCTGGACACCGGGAACCACCGCATCCAGAAGTTCTCTCCGGAGGGGGTCTACCTGGCCACTCTGGGGCGCCAGGGACAGGGGCCCGGGGAGTTCAACTTCCCCGGTTCCCTGGACATTGACGAGGCGGGGGGTCTGATTGTCGCCTCGCCCTACGGGCAGAAGATTCAGTTCCTGGACATGTCCGGGGTAGAGACGGGCAGCTTGACGATCCAGGAGATCATCTCCGAATACTTCCGGGCATCGGGGACGGATCTCCTGGTCTCAGCCGTCCGGCGACAGCCTCCCATGCCGGACGATGAAGACCAGAAAAAAAGCCCGGATCCGCTGCTCCAGTTCATGGACAGGGAGGGCAAGGTCGTGAAGACATTCGGGAAGCCTCGTGATTACAAGCACGGCTTCGTCAATGCCAAGGGCAACAATGTGCGGTTCACCATCGGCGGGGATGGTTCCATCTGTGTCACCTTCCGGTTCCAGAACCGCATCGACAAGTATTCTGCAGACGGAGAGATCCTCTGGCAGGCCGAGCGGGACCTGAATTATAATGCCCGCAAGCCCCTCACCAAGGGAACGATCGAGAGGAACGCATCCGGGGGCATCAGCATGCATTCCCCTCAGTTTAATACGTGCAGCGAAGCCGTGGCCGTGGATGAAGGCGGCCGGATCTGGGTCGTGACCCTGGAGCGGCAGCTCAAGGACGAGGAAGAGGCGGGGACCAACACCTCGATCAGTCGGGGTGACCAGGGAACCACACTCTCCATGCGACCATGGAGTGAAGACGAGATCCCCCCGACCACCGATGCCTATGTGCTCGAGGTCTTTGATGCAGAGGGCGTGCTGCTGCAGAGGTTCCCGCTGGACCACTACGCCGATGTCCTCCGGACCAGTGGAGACCGGCTCTACATCCTGGACAAAATCCGGCGCATGCAGGTCCACGTCTACCGTATCACCGGTTGACAGACATGCTACTTCTTCTCTTCCGGCAGGAGCGTGACCTGAACGTAGTTATCGGTGTTGAAATAGGTGCGGGCCGCCTCCCGGATCACCTCCCGATCCAGTTTCTCCAGGGACTTCTTGAAGGTCAGCAGCCCGCCCGGGTCCTCACCCGATCGGTAGCGGAACACCAACTGGCTCAGCCACCAGCCGTTGCTCTCGATGCTGGTCTCGAAGCTCCGGATTTCCGCCTCCTTTACGTTGCGGACCTCGTCTTCCGTGGGGCCCTCGGCCTTGATTTTCTCGATCTCTTCGAAGACGACCCGGGACAGCTCCTCCAGCCGCTCCGGGTCGGCCCCGAAGTTGATCATGATGCTGTAGCTTTCCTCCGGGATCCTGTCGTAGCCGGGGCGTATGCCCACCCCGTAGGTCCCGCCCCGGTCCTCGCGGAGCGTGTTCCGGAGGCGCGTTTCCATCACGGTGCACAGGGCCCGGATGGCGTTGCGGTGGTCGATGTCATACTGGAAGGGCCCGGTGAAGGCGATGGCGGTCATGCTCTTGGGCTCCATCCCCTTGTGGACGGTCCTGGTGACCACACCCTTGGGAGGCCGGACCCCCAGATCCCGCCAGGTCTCCTCCCGGCCGGTCGACGGGAGCGGGGCCAGGTACCGCTTGACCAGCGGCTCGAACACCGCGAGGTCGATGTTGCCGACGAAGATGAACGTGAAGTCGCCGGCATCGGCGAAGCGGTCCCGGTAAAAGGCCAGCGACCTGTCCAGATCCATCAGATCCACGGATTCGACCGTCATGGGACGGGCGCGCATATGATCCTGTGTCATGATGCGGCCAAAGGTGTCGAAGAAGACGGCCTCGGGCATGGCCATGCGGTTGGCCAACTGGGCCTTCATGCGGCTCGTCAGGGACTGGAAGAGGGCGGCATCGGCCCGCGGGGCCGTGAAGGTGAGGTGGATGAGCTGGAACAGGGTCTCCAGGTCCTGGGGGGACGCGGACCCGGCGAGGCCCTCTTCGTGCTGCCCGATAAAGGGCCGGGCTACGGCCACGGTCCCTGTCAGCTTCTTCCGCAGGTCGATGGGGTTGAAGCTCCCCAGGCCCGAGGAGCCGATGACCTGGGTCGCGGTCTGGGCCGGTATGTGGCCCTCATCCGCAGCCAGTGAGGTGCCGCCCGGGCTGATGGCCCGGAACAGGATCTCGTCTTTTTTGTGCTCCGTGGGCATAAGGACCACACGGACTCCGTTAGTGAGACCCCATTCCGTTATGTTCAGGTCCTTTATTTGTGATGTGGAGACGATATCGGCCGGTTCGGGGAGGGTGGGCATGAGCGGTTCATTGGATACGGCATCCTCGTACGGCTTTATGTCTGCGTTGCCCACCGATTCCAGCACAGACCGGAGATTCTCCTCCGAGGGTACGGTGAGCCCTTCCTTTTCGGGAGCGCTGACCAGGACCACCCGATTGCGCTCGGTGATCCATTCCCCTCCCAGGCGGTTGATCTCCTCCAGGGTGATCTCCGGCATGAAGCGCTGGTGCAGCGCGAATTCGAAGGCGATGCCGGGGATGGGCTCTCCCTGCAGGAAGCTGCGGATGAATTCCGCCGCTAACATCCCCGAGTTCTGTTTCCCCTGCTCGGTGAAGGCGCGTTCCACCGAACGCAGCAGGTCCAGCTTCTGCCGGGCCAGCTCCGTGGCGGTGAATCCGTGGCGCGCCACCCGCTCCGCCTCGATAAACACGGCCTTCAATCCCTGTTCGATGCCGTCCTCCTTGGTGCTGGCCGTGAGGGTATAGGAATCCTTGGTCCGAACCAGCGCACCTCTGCCGGAGAAGGCATAGATGAAGGGAGGGTCCGGCTTCTGGGTCAGTTCGGCGAGCCTGCGGTTGAGCATCCCGTGGTAGAGCCGCTCCACGATGCCCTGCCGGTAGGACCCCACCGTGCTCTGGTCCCGGGCTGGGAGCTTATGATAGACCGCGACGCTGGTGTAGGGGACCTCTTTGTCCGTGGCGATGGTGAAGAGCGTCTCTTGGTGGTCGGGCACATCGAACACCGGGCGGGCGCGGGCGTCCTCAGGGTTCTTTATTCCCTGGAAGTGTTCTGTGATCTTCGCTTCGACCCGGGCCCGGTCGAAATCCCCCACGGCTATGACCGCCATCAGGTCCGGCCGGTACCATTCCCGGTAGAAGCGCTTGAGCACGTCGTATTCGAAACTATCGATGATCTCCTTCTTTCCGATAGGAAGGCGCTCGGCATAGCGGGAACCCTTGAGCAGCACCGGGAACTGCTTGTCCCGCAGCCGCGCCATGGCGCCCTGCCCGAGCCGCCATTCCTCGATGATGACGCCTCGCTCCTTGTCGATCTCCTCGTCCTCGAACGCCAGCCCATGGGCCCAGTCCTCCAGGATCCGGAAGGCCGTGTCCATGATCTCGGGTTTGTCCGTGGGGATGGTCAGCATGTACACGGTCTCGTCGAAGCTGGTGTAGGCGTTGAGATCGGGTCCGAAGCGCATGCCGATGGACTCCATGAACTCCACCAGTTCCTGTTTGGCGAAGTTCCTGCTGCCGTTGAATGCCATGTGCTCCACGAAGTGGGCCAGCCCCTGCTGATCTTCATCCTCCAGGATGGAGCCGGCATTGACCACCAGGCGCAGCTCGGCGCGGTTCTCCGGTTTGGTGTTCTCCCGGATATAGTAGCGCAGCCCGTTGGCCAGCTTCCCCACCGTGATGTTCGGATCGACGGGCGGCTTCTGATCCAGCGCGATCTTTTCTGCCTGACGGTCCTGGCCGGGGCCATGAGCCGCAAGCGGTCCTTGGAAACTCAGTAAAGTGACGACACACAGCGTGAGGATGAGCCGATGTTTCGCCGTCATGGTTACACCTCCAGGAGGGGTTTGCTCAATAACCCCTTTTTGCTTGTTCCCGATCTATAATAATCATTTCCCAGCACGGATGTCAAAGCACAGGAAACCAGGGGTGCCCCTTACGCTTCCCTTGCGACGAGAAAGCAACAAAGCCGACAGCACGGATTAGACGATCTGGGCGTCGAATTTGCAGAGCTGGCAGAAGTCTTTAATCTGGTGTTTGTAGTCGCCGTAGAAGAATATCTGGTGGAAGCCGGGGAAGCTGAGGACTTCCTGATAGCCGTCGAATTTGACCTTGACCGAAACGACGCATCCGCCGGAGGGCGGCACGTCCATATTCTCCAGCACCGAACCGGCTGAGATCAGCACCTTCGAGGGCGTGTCGGTTTCCTTGGAGCCGTCCCCTTTGCCCGGCAACAGGTCGATACTCGTCACCCTGTGTCCAACCTGCCACAGTGTTCGCGGCACGGCGTCCCGGCTGCCGTGGTGGTGCATCAAATCGAACGGTTCCGGCCCTGCCTCGAAGCCATTAAGCTTTGTCGGGCACGAGCAATGCGCGCCGATAATCGAATCGTCAGCCGTATCGGCCACCGGATCCTGCTGGAATCCCGGTCTATCGAATAAATACTGCGTGATAATGTGAGAGGCCACCGCGCCGTAGTCGGCTTCGCAGGCGGCGGGGATGCCGTCATCGTTCATCCGCGACCAGGCGATGCAGGGCAAGCTCACCTTGATCTTGCCGAGGGCGCCGAGGCAATCCATCGTGATCGCATCAGCTTGTTCCCTTTCGAGAATCTTTCCGGCTACGTAGTAGCTCTTGACGCCGTTGATTACGTCCTGGCGCGTTGCGCCCGTAATCTGGCGGGCCCGGCGGAGATAATCGTCGGCCATCGCCAAGATATCTTTGCTATCGGGAGTATGGTGGTACTGCTCGATGAACGTTGTTGCCGGCACGACTTGCATTTGTATGCCCGTATCGGCAAGGGGCTCTTCGGAGCGTTTCCTTCCCTTTATCACAACGCACCGCGTTCGACGCATCTTGGCCGCGGCGCAGAGCATCTTCATCCCGTAAGCCGCCTGGCTGAAATCGTTCGTGGAGTAGACGACACAGCCGGGCGTCTCGGCCAAGTGGATCGTGTTGGTTGTAAACGATGTGCCCAGCGGTGAGTAGATGATCGACGGAATCTTGCTCCTGGCGACCTTCTGGGCGCTCGGCCAGGAGTGTTCTTGGCGATCCATCATAACGAGCACCATCCCATCGACCTTTTCCGCTTCCGTTTCGGCGATCCAGCCTTCCGCATCGGCTAGATTGTAGAGAGGTTCGCTGCGAAGGTCGAACTTCGCTTCGAGCCTCCTGGCCGTATTTTTCATCTTCTCAGTGTACATCTTCTGTGCGGCTTTGCCGTCATAGACCGCCCCCGGCCAGCGCATGCCGTACTCGCCTTTTCGACGGACAAAAGCGGCTTTAATCTTCGGCACATGTTTCGACGCCGGGCCGCACGCACGGATGGGATTCCGTGTCACCATCGGCTCGCTCGCCCATACATGAGTACCTTGCAGCAGGACCGAGCCGGCTATCAAGCCGGCTGTGTGACCGATGAATTGCCGCCGACTAAGGCTATGGCTGCAGTTGCACTTTAAGGGGCATCGTCCAGAACTCATCGTTATCTCCTTATTTCCTGCATTGTCCCTGACCTGCCCCCAAATATCCTTCCAGGTCTTATTTAGAATAAGCCATGTGGAGTTCATATTCAATGATCAAAGTAAAGAGTTTGAGATAATCGTTTATTTCCCAGAGGGCCGCAAAGAAAACGTAAATGGGATTACTGAAGATTGGGGGAACTCCTAGCAGGAAACATGACCGTGCCTAGAAGCGCCACAGGTAAGAGGCCTTGAAGAACAGGCCGCGCTGCGTCTCCAGGTAGCGGTCGGCTGGTTCGTATCTGTCC
>JAUXEH010000027.1 GCA_030620655.1 Candidatus Aminicenantota bacterium
AGGCTGGACAGCTCGCGGGCCAGGATCTCTGCCTGGTTGAAGCCCCGCTGTTTCTGCCGGTGTGGGTGGAGCGGAACCGGGGTCAGCGCTTCCGCGCCCCACCAGAGGCCGGTATCTTCTTTCAAGCCGGCATACAGGAATCCGGCCAGATCCTGACCCAGGGCCCGCAGCCTCCGGTACTTGTACAACAGGATAAGCTCCTTGGCCACACCCCGGTATCGGCAGACCGAGCGGTGGCGGATAAACGAGGGAGGCGATTCGACGCAGGCCGAACACAGATGAGAGCCCACAGCACCATCGAAAAACCGGCCGCAGCAGAGGCAGTGCACTGAAAGAAGGGGCTGGAGATGGCCCCAGCAGTCCCGGCATACGAGCCGCTCCCCTCGCTTCTCGAGCAGGACCGAGCAGATTTGGCAGAACGAAGGGAAAAGGACCAGCTCGAGAAGTTTTACGAGCCCTGTTCTTCCTTTTCCTGACAAACGATGCAATGCGGTGTCCAGGGAATCACGTCGAATCTCTTCTTCCCAATGCTTTCCCCACATTTTTCACACAGCCCGTATTCCGGAGTTTCCAGGCGTTTCAAGGCTTGATCGATCTTTCTTAACCGTTCTCTTTCCGCATCCGAAAGGCTCAACAGGAACTCCTTGGTGTAGGAACTCTCGGCCTTGTCACCGAAATCCTGGGCGATTCCCGTCTCGATCTCGCGGCTCTCGCTGAAGCACTCACTTATGTGGTCGATGATTTCCTTCTTCTTGTCCGTCAGCTTCTTTCGGTAGCGGTCTTTTTCTCTCTTGTTCAATGCATCCCCCTTCTATTTAGCGTAATTTCGTCCTTTAATGATCATCAGGGCCCGGTAGATCTGCTCCAGCAGAACGACCCGGGTCAGTTCGTGTGAAAAGGTCATGCGCGACAGAGACAACTGCATGTCGGCCTTGTGCAGAAGCCTGTCCGCCAGGCCCAGAAATCCGCCCACCACAAAGGTGATCGCATGAGGCTGGTTCATGGCCGTCCTATCTAAGAAGACGGCTAACTGATTGGAATTCATCTCACGTCCTTTATCAAAAAGACATACAATATAATCATCTCTGAGGTGTTTTTCAAGCCCAGCGGCCTCTATTTCCTTGATCTTCTCTTCCTGGCTTTCCGGAATGCCCCGGGCTTCCCTGGTTTCGAAAAGCGTGCAGCGTTCGAGCGTACTGATCCTTTTCAGGTAATGGGCCTGGAGTTCCCTCAGAGGTACGCTGCGCGTCTTCCCCGGCCACAATACTTTCAGCTGCATGCGTGTTTGCTACCTTTACCCTTGCAGGCCGAGGCTAAAACGTGTGTTTAATCCCATCCCCCCAGAGCTTCTCCAAGGCATAGTAGGCCCGTGCTGTGGGGGAAAATATGTGAACGATAAAACTGCCGTAATCCATGAGGATCCATTCCGCGTGCCGCTTGCCCTCCACGCTCATGGGCCGTATCTCTTTCTGCTTAAGTGCATAATCGAGGCCTTCAAAAATAGCCTGGTTCTGCTTGTTCGAGTTGCCGTGCATGATGACAAAATAATCCGTGAACGAGGAAATACCCCGCAGGTCGATGACCAGGATATCCTCGGCTTTCTTGTCCCCGGCCGCTTTGACACAGAGCTTGATTTCGGTGGGTAGGATCTCTTGATTCGTCATGTAAAGTCCATGCTCCTTGATGTATTCTCTCACGTGTTCCGCAACCATCCCAGAGATGGATGCGCCGTCTTGCAAACGCCTCCGGATCTCGCTGGAGGCGATGTCCAGGGCGTCGATCTCCAGGAGGAGGATGGCAGGCCCTGCACTCGAGGGGGCAGCCCCGAGGTTCTCGTCTTCGGAAAGATCCGTGATGCGGTCCTCAAGGCGGCCGCCCAGGACCTTTCGTGCCTGTTCCAGGCTGTATCCGGGACGGCTGATCACGATGAATGAGCAGCGGTCCAGGACTTTTTCGTGATCCTTCCAGGTCGCGATCTCCATAAACGCATCGATCCCGAGGATAAAGAAGACCTCCGCCTCCGGATAGCTGTCCTTGATCCGGTCCAGCGTATGGATGGAATAAGAGGTCCCCAGGGCCTCGATCTCGATCGCAGAGGCTTCAAAATCCGGCTCCTCCGCAACCGCCAGCTGGACCATCTTGAACCGGTGCTCAGCGGAGGCCACCTCCCGGTCTTCCTTGTGCGGCGGAATGAAGGAGGGGATTAACAGCACCCGGTCCAGCCGACATCGGTCCTTCACGATCCGCGCGGCCTGGACATGCCCCAAATGGATGGGGTTGAAGGTCCCCCCCAAGAGGCCCAGTCTCTGTTTGGTTGCACCTACAGTCATCCTCAACCCACCAGCTTCAATTCCCGGGCCATGGCCTGGACCAGTTCTTTGGTGCCGATCCGCTTCAAGGCCGAGATCGGAAAAAACGGGAGTCCTTCTCGAGCCGCCAGCGACTCGAGCTCCTGCAAGCGCTGTGTTTCATCTCCCAGGAGGTCGGTCTTGTTGGCCACCAGGATCTGCGGCCGTTTGATCAAGCCGGGATCGAACGCCTCCAGCTCCCTGATCACGGTTCGATAATCCTCCACCGGGTCTCTCTGGGTGTACGGCGAGATGTCCACCAGATGGACCAGGACCTTGGTCCTCTCAACATGTCTGAGGAAGCGGATCCCCAGGCCCTGGCCGAGATGAGCGCCTTCGATCAGGCCCGGTATGTCCGCGACCACAAAACTCCGGGATTCATCATAATCCACCACACCCAGATTGGGAACAAGCGTGGTAAAGGGGTAGTCGGCGATGACCGGTTTGGCCGCCGATATCACGGAGATCAGGGTCGATTTGCCGGCGTTGGGGAAACCCACCAGTCCCACGTCTGCGATGAGCTTAAGCTCCAGGACATAATCGCGTTCCTCTCCCGGTTTACCTTCATCGACACGGCGCGGCGCCTGGTTTACCGAGGAGGCAAAGGAGGCGTTGCCGCGCCCGCCCATGCCTCCTTTGGCAACCAGGTACTCCTGGTTCGGGGCCGTGAAATCGTGCAGCACGGTGTCGCTGTCTTTCTCCCGCACGATGGTCCCGACCGGAATCTGAAAAACGCGGTTTTCGCCTTTTTTCCCCTGCCGGTTGCCGCCCTCGCCATGGGCGCCCCTCCGGGCCTTGATGTGGGGATGGAAACGGAAGTAGGCCAGGGATTTGACACTGCTGTCGGAGACTAGCAAGATGCTTCCCCCTTCTCCCCCCCGGCCTCCGTCCGGCCCCCCGCGCGGGATGTACTTTTCACGCCGGAAGCTCAGGCATCCGTTCCCGCCGCCACCGGCAGCGAAGGACACTTTGACCTGGTCGACAAACATGCCTATGGAGAATAAGGGGGCTTACTGCGGAAGTATTGAGACAACTTTCCGTTTGGCTTTGGTTTCGAAAACCACATGACCTGAGACTTTAGCGAACAGGGTATCATCCCCGCCCCTACCCACGTTCAGGCCGGGCTTGAAGGGAGTGCCCCGCTGGCGCACCAGGATGGACCCGGCGCTCACGTACTGCCCACCGTGACGCTTGACGCCCAGTCGTTTGGAGGCACTGTCCCTGCCGTTCTTTGCGCTACCACCGGATTTTTTATGCGCCATGGTCTTACTCCTTTACCTCACTGGCTTTCTTGGTCGTCTTGGCAGCGGGTTTGGCCGCGGCTTTGGGTTTGGGCTTGGGCGCGGCCTTGGGTTTGGGCTTGGGCGCGGCCTTGGGTTTGGGCTTGGGCGCGGCCTTCTTGGCCGGAGCCTTCTTCTCAGCCGGGGCTTCAGTCTTGGCCGGAGCCTCTTTCTTGGCTGCGGGCGCGGCCTTCTTGGCTGGTGCCGCCTTGGCCGCGGGCGCCTTTTCGACCGCTTTCTTTTCCACTGTTTCCTTTTTAACGGCAGGCTCCTTCTTCTCAGCGGCTTTCTTCGCCTCAGCCGCCTCTTTTCCTGCCAGGATCTTCTCGATCTTTATACGCGTCAGCTGCTGACGGTGCCCTGTCTTGCGCTTGTACTGTTTCCGCCTCTTTTTCTTGAAGACGATGATCTTGTCATCCTTGAAATTCTCCAGCACTACGGCCGTGACCACGGCATCCGCCACGTGGGGCTGCCCGATCATGACCTTGCCGTTGTCTTCCACAAGCAGGATCTCGTCAAAGGTGACCTTTTTCCCCTGCTCCACCTGGAGCTTCTCGATCTCCAGCACATCGCCTTCCTTGGCTCTGTACTGTTTTCCACCGGTTTTGATTACAACAAACATCTCTCTCTAACCTTGTCGATTTCGATTTGGACTATTGCAGGAACCGGCGTAAATGTAGCATATGCACCGCCCTATGTCAATATAACATCGGTGTTTTCGTTCCTGGGAATGGGGCAAGCGCAGAGGGAGTGGACACAGTGGGGGTGGACTGGAAATATCACATCATCCCCTTGGCTCATGGGAGGGTGGGAACACAGTGGGGGTGGACTGGATGGCCTTGACAAAGGAGGGATGTTTCCCTAAGTTAGATTAGCATTCCCTGAACAGGCACGGGCGGTTAGCTCAGCGGAAGAGTACCGGCCTTACAAGCCGAGGGTCGCTGGTTCGAATCCAGTACCGCCCACCAGACTTCTCCCTTATGTGAATTATCCAGGTTACCATATGCCGGCGCCGATCTCGAGCACATAGATCAGCTTATTGATCTCGAAGGCGCCCACGTTTCTTATCCCGATCCGGATCCCCCAGAAATCCGTGATCTTGGACAGGAACCGCAGCGGGGTGTAGAACAGGTTGAAGCGCAGCTTGATCCCGGTCTCGAGCACGAAGTGGGTATCGGTCTGGGTCGGGCTCTCACTCCCCTCGGGCAGGTCGACCACATCCCACTCCACACCGGCGGAGAAATAGGTATCCAGCCAGCGAGAGGCGGAGGGGGTGTAGTGCAGCATCCACCCGAAGTCTCTCAGGCCGCGGTCCTTGAAATACATCCGATGGGTGAGATACCCCCCGGTCATGGGTTCCTCGAAATTCTTCACGATAAACAGGGGGAACACGAAGGACAGGCCGGAATCCCCGTCATAGCGATATGAGATGGACAAAGATTTCACAAAGGATTCGGCCTCCATCCAGCGGGCGAAGGCGTTCCAATCGGTAGCCGGCTCCAGTGCGGGCCAGGGGTCGGTGCCCTTGTCTCCGATATAGGGAGCCATAGGCTTGTATTCGTAGGCGGCCTGGGCCAGGGGATGAATGGTGTATACCGCATTATCGGGGGCATATTCCCCATCCACACTGAGACGCTCACGGAGCATGCTGTCTGCGGGGAGCGGGGGGAAGACGCGGTGCCGGTCATGCCGCACCTTGGCCATCCAGGCCTCGTATCCCCCCGTATACAAGGCCCCGGACCGCATGATGTCCCGCACGCCCCAGGCATCGTTGACGCGCCGGTTGACGTCGTATCCCGGCGTGTAGTACCCGTCACCGTTCTTATCCGTGCAGGAGGCGTGTTTGCCCTCCTCCACCATGAGCGTTATGGGGAAAATGGTGTGTTTGTCCGTATCCAGGGTGTTGTCATACCATTTCAGACCATGGGCCTTTCCGGTGACGCTGGTGACCAGAAGGGCATAGCGGCAGCCGTCACATTCTTCTCGATGCCAGACTGCGATCTTGTAGGCCGCGGATTCCACGTCATGTTTATGGCCTCCCAGACCCTCCTCCCTGTGGTAATAGAAGAAATAATCCAGGTCGAAGCCGCTGATGTGGTCAAGGTCGACGATGCTGTCGTCACGGCCGTAGTTGCCGGGAATAAAGGCCTTATCCTCGGTATCGGGGTGGTTCAGGATCGTGCGCACACGGTAGTACGCGATGGGGGCCACCGGGTCTTCCTCGAACGGCATGGGCTCGGGGATGCGGATATCCTTTCCGCTGGCTCCCTCCAAGAGGGGCTCGTCGGGCGAGTACCAGAGTATGGGGGCGCAGTAGGCCGCCAACTGTGCGAACGTCATCTTGGGATTGTTCCCGGCCCAGACGACGAAGGGGGCTTCGGTGTAATCGCAGCAGGGAAGCTTGTTCAATTCTTCCGCGCGGGTTTGGAGGCTCTGCCCATAGGTATTCGTTGATAACCCAAATGTGACAAGCAGCAGCGCCACTGCTGCAGATACAACCATGCGGGCCATCGGCCGTTTTTTACAAGTTTTTGTCATCCCATGCTCCTCACTTCCGCCACGTTGGACAACCGGCGTTCTCAAATTCGTATTTATCCCCGTAAAACGCAAATTTAGCACGCCCGAAATATTCTGTCCACAGTTATAAACCTCTATTGGACCAAAGTCCAATAGACAATCCTGCAGACCACGGTACAATAAAAGGAAGAATTTAATACATATAAGGGAAGAAAACAGGAAACTATCCGTCTAATTATCGTATACATAATAGATTGGTTTGATCGGCATATTCCTGTAATCTTCGATTGAGCGATATGGAGTGACCATGCGAAAACTAATAATGATTGTCATGCTGGCGGCGGCCCTGACCCTGCCTTTCGGATGTGGCAGCTCTGATGGAGGCGGGGCAGAGGTGCGTGCATCCCGCAGCCAGGGAGAGTCCGGTGAGATAGACGTGGACAAACTCGACATCCCCGACCGGATGAAAGAGGCCATCAAATCCGGGCAGATCCCACCCGAACAGGTCAAGGAGATGCTGGCCCGGTTTCAAGGAGGCGGAGACGCCGTTCCCGTCAGTGTGGCACAGGTGGAGCGCAGCAACCTGAACTCCTACCTCGTCCTCAACGGCATCGTGGAACCGGAGCGGAAGGTCGAGATCTTCTCGCGCCTGTCCGCCTACGTCAAGAGCATCGTCAAGGAGGAGGGCGACTTTGTCCGAAAGAACGAAGTCCTGGCCACGCTCGACGACACCGAAATCAGGATCTCCTTCCAGCAGGCCCAGATCCAGCTGGACCAGGCCAAGCTCAGCCTGGAAGAGGAAAGCAAGAACTACGAGCGCAGCCAAGAGCTCAAGAAGCGTGAGCTGATCTCCGAACAGGAGTTCCAGACCTCTGAGGCGCTGTACAAGCAGCGGCAGCTGGAACTGGCTGACCGGCAGGAAAGCTTCAAGAACCTCCAGCTTCAGCTCAACTGGACCCGGATCCGCTCCCTTTCGGAGGGGTACATCACCGAGCGCTTGATCGAGATGGGCGACAAGGTGAACGCCAACCAGCAGGTCTACACCATCGAAGACTTCAGGCCCCTGCTCATCCGTGTCTTTGTCCCCACCTCAGATGCCATCAAGCTGACCACCGGGCTGGACTCCGAGGTCACCACCGATATCATCCCAGGGGCCGTGTTTCCGGGCGATGTCAAGCTGATCAACCCCCGGATCGATGTCCAGACAGGGACGGTCAAGGTCACGGTCGAGGTCGATGACGAGACCCTGCGCCTCAAGCCGGGGATGTTCGTGGAGGTCCGCATCGTGATCGGGATGAAGGAGGACGTGCTGGTCATCCCCCGGAAGGCCATCCTCTACAAACAGAACAAGACCTATGTCTTTGTCACGGAACGCGGTCAGGCAACCCAGCGCGAGGTGAGCCTCGGACTCACCGAAGAAGATCACGTCGAGGTGACCGATGGCCTGGCCGAGGGTGAAGCCATCGTTACCGTGGGCGTCGAATCCCTCAAAGACGGACAAAGGATCGAAGTGGTGCAATGAAACTCGTCAAATTCTCCATAAACCGCCCGGTCTCCGTCTTCATGTTCACCGTGGCAGCGGTCATCTTCGGGTTCATCTCCTATTCCCGGTTGAACCTGAACCTGCTCCCCACGATCTCCTACCCTACCCTGACCATCAAGACGGAATACCCCGGGACCGCTCCCTCCGAGATCGAGAACATCATCTCCAAACCTATCGAAGAGACCTGCGGAGTCGTGGACAATGTCATCCGCATCTCTTCGGTGTCCCGCGCCGAGCTCTCCGAAGTGACCGTGGAGTTCGCCTGGAACACCAACATGGATTTCGCGACATTGAAGCTGAGGGAGAAGCTCGACCTGCTGCGCCTGCCGATGAACGCCACGAAGCCGGTCATCCTCCGCTACGACCCCAACCAGGAACCCATCATGAAGCTCGGGTTGACCGGGGAGGGAGACCTGGGCCGCATCCGCTACACGGCTGAACGCGAGGTCAAGCAGGCCCTGGAGAGCATCGAGGGCGTGGCCGCCTGTTCCATCTCCGGCGGCCTGGAGGACGAGATCCACATCGACATCGACGAGCAGAAGCTGAGCCTGCTCAACATCCCCATCACCACGGTGGCCAGCCGGCTGTCCCAGGAGAACGTCAACCTCTCCGCCGGCATCCTCAAGCAGAAGGACAGCCAGTACCTGGTGCGCACGGTCAACCAGTTCCAGGACGTGGAGGAGATCAAGGGGATCATCATCGAGAGGCGGGGCGATGTGCAGATCACCCTGGGTTCCGTGGCCGATGTGTACCGGGGCTACAAGGAGCGCAAGGTCATATCCCGCATCAATGGCCGGGAATGCATCGAAGCCGCCATCTACCGGGCGGCGGATGCCAACACGGTCTCGGTCTCCGATGCTGTGACCGAGCGGCTCGAATCCGTCCAGCGCAACATCCTGGCTCCCCGCGGCATGGATTTCCTGGTCATCACCAACCAGGCCAAGTTCATCAAGAACACCATCGAACAGGTCAAAAAAACCGCCCTCCTGGGCGGCATCCTGGCCGTCCTGGTGCTGCTCTATTTCTTAAAAAACCTGCGCAGCACCCTGATCATCAGTGCCGCCATCCCCATATCCGTGGTCATCACCTTCTTCCTGATGTTCTCGTCCGACATCTCGCTGAACATCATCTCCATGGGAGGCCTGGCTCTGGGCATAGGCATGCTGGTGGACAACTCCATCGTGGTGTTGGAGTCCATCCAGCGATATCGGGAAAAGGGGACGGATCTGTACAACGCCGCGCTCAAGGGCACCTCCGAGGTGGCCGGGGCCGTGACCGCATCCACCTTCACCACGGTCGCGGTCTTTTTCCCCATCGTGTTCGTGGAGGGCATCGCCGGCCAGCTGTTCAAGGACATGGCTTTGACCGTGACCTTCTCCCTGCTGGCCTCCCTGGTGGTTTCGCTGACGCTGGTCCCCATGCTCAGCTCGGCCATGCAGAAGGAAAACACCAAGGAAAGATTCTCCAAGGGGCTCAAGTTCATCTTCAAGCCTCTGGACAAGGTCTACGATAAGATTTTCAGTTCCTACGCCAAGGTCCAGGAAATCTCATTCACTCGCAGGAAGACAATCCTCGTCACCGTGGTTCTTATCTTCTTCGCGGCGATCTTCATGTCCCGATTCATGGGTCAGGAGCTGATCCCGGTGATCTCCCAGGGAGAATTCCTGATCAACGTGGAGTTCACCCCCGGCACGTCCCTGAAGGAAAACGCCTCCATCATCTCGGACATCTCCGACACCCTGAAGGATTATGAGGAGATCGAGAGCATCTACGAGCTGATCGGAAAGGGATCCCGCGCCGGGATCTCCTTCCAGGAAGAGCGCGAGAACCTCTCCGAGTTCACGCTCCGCCTCCGGCCGGGGATTCTGGGGAAGAAGGAAGACCGGATCATGGACCGGGTGAGGGCCGACCTGGAGAAGTTCCCCACCACCAATATCAAAGTGTACAAGCCCCGTTTGTTTTCTTTCAAGGCGCCCCTGGAGGTGGTGGTCTCGGGCAATGACCTGGACCAGATCAAGAGCGTCTCCGACGAACTCCTGGAACGGCTCCAGGGTGTGGACGGCATCATCGACCTCAAATCCAGCATGGAAGAGGGCTACCCGGAGATCCAGATCATCTTCAACCGCGCCGTCCTCGCCTCCCAGGACATGACCATAAACTCCGTGGGCTCCCAGATCCGGAGCAAGATCGAGGGCGAGGTGTCCACCCGCTTCATCGAAAGCGACCGCGAGGTGGACATCCGCGTGCGGCTGGCCGAGGACTCGCGCGACAGGGTGGAGAAGGTCAGCCGGATCCAGGTCCGCAACGGCCTGGGTGTGATGGTCCCCCTGCAGGCCCTGGCCACAATCCAGATCCAGGAGGGGCCGGCGGAGATCCGGCGTATCCTCCAGCAGAAATCCGCCGTCATCACCGGGAATTTATCCGGCATTTCCCTGGATGAAGCCAAGGCCGAGATCCTGGCCGCAGCCGATGCCATGGATGTGCCGCCCGAGATTTCGGTCAACCTGGCCGGCCAGAGCTTGGAACAGGACGTGGCCTTCTCGTCCATGATCTTCGCCATCTTCCTGGCGGTGTTCCTGGTCTATCTGGTCATGGCGTCCCAGTTCGAATCCTTCATCAAGCCCTTTATCATCATGTTCACCATCCCGCTGGGCATCATCGGCGTAGTGATCGTCGGGCTGGCGACGGGGATGTCCATCAATGTGATCGTGCTCATCGGGCTCATCATTCTCTCCGGCATCATCGTGAACAACGCCATCGTGCTGGTGGATTACATCGGCCAGCTGCAGAAGCAGGGCATGAAAAAGCTGGAGGCCATCAAGACCGCAGCCCAGGTCCGGTGGCGGCCCATCCTCATGACCACCATCACCACCGTCCTGGGGCTCATGCCCATGGCCCTGGATTACAACGAGGGCTTCGAGATCCGCATCCCGCTGGCCCTGACGCTCATCGGAGGATTGATCTTCGGAACCTTTTTGACCCTGATCTTCATCCCGCTGGCCTACAACCTGGTAGTCCGGGAGTCGACCGCCGAGGCCCAACAGGAAAGCCGGCTGATGGGCATTCTCAAGTCTGCCAAAATGTCCATGTCTCTGGACAAGGCAAAACCGAGAAAACCATGAACCTACCTGAATTTTCCAGACGCAGACCCGTCACCATCATCGTGGTCATGCTGGTCTTCGTGACCATCGGCATAATCTCCATGATCAAGCTTCCCTTGGAGATGATGCCGGACATGTCCTTCCCCGGGCTCAACGTGTCGATCTCGTATCCCTCCTCCTCACCCGAGGAAGTGGAGCGGATCATCACCCGGCCCCTGGAAGATGCCCTGGCCACCGTCAACAACCTGGACAGCTTGAGCTCCACCTCCTCATCCTCCTCCTCCAGCATCCACCTGCAGTTCAACATGGGCACCAACATGGACATGGCCTCCATGCAGGTCCGGGACAAGATCGACCAGATCCGGGGCACCCTGCCGGATGACGTCGAGAACATCCGAATCCGGCGCTTTTCCATGAACGACCGCCCGGTCATAAACTTCAGCGTGTCGCTCCCGGGGGACCTGGACAACCTCTACTTCTGGTCGGAAAATTTCATCACCCAGCAGTTGGAGCGGATCGAAGGGGTGGCCAACGTAGACATCCGGGGGATCCGCAACAAGGTGCTGACCGTGTACCTCAAGCCCGAGGTGTTCTACTCCTCGTCCATTCGCATCAACGACCTGGTCGACACCATCCGCAACAACAACATCAACATATCCGCCGGGTATGTGGAAGACGAGCAGACCCGCTACGTGACCCGCATCCCGGGCGAGCTGAAGGTCGTGGAGGACGTGAAGGGCCTGCCCGTGAACAACCAGGGCCTGACCATCGCCGACGTGGCCCGTGTCACCTACGACTATCCGGTCAAAGAAGACTACAACCGGCTGGACGGGAACGAGACCGTCCGTTTTTCCATCTACCGCGCCTCCCACGCCAACATCGTGGACGTGTGTAACGCGGTCAAGGACACCATGTCCGGCATCCAGAAGTCCGAGCCCGAGCTCGCCGGAATGACCGCTATCTTCTACCGGGACCAGTCGGAGGACATCCTGAAGAGCCTCAAGGACCTGACCCTCTCGGGGATCATCGGGGGGCTCATGGCCGTGCTTGTGCTGCTGTTCTTCCTCCGGAAGCTCCGTCTGACCATCATCATCACTCTCGCCATCCCCATGGCCATGGTTTTCACCTTCAGCTTCATGTACCTCTACCGCTATGCCTTCCGGGCCGACATCACCATCAACATCATCTCCCTCAGCGGCCTGATGATGGCAGTGGGCATGCTGGTGGACAACAGCGTTGTGGTGCTGGAGAACATCTTCCGGCTGCGCCAGGAGAAGGGCCTCTCGCCCCTGAAGGCATCGATGCAGGGCGCCAGCGAGGTGGCCCTGGCCGTCACCGCCTCCACCCTGTCCACCCTGATCGTGTTCATCTCCCTGAGCTTCATGTCCCAATCAGGATTCGGGCGCTTCATGCGGGATTTCGCGCTCACCATCTCCCTGGCCCTGGTGGCGTCCCTGCTCGTCTCGCTCTCCTTTATCCCCCTGGCCGCCAGCCGCCTGCTCAAGGGCAAGGCCAAGGAAAAGGCGCGCTGGCTGGTCAAGATGACCTCGTTTTATGAGCGCATCATCAGTTTCACCATCAAGAACTGGAAGACCAAGGCTATGGTGGTGGGCCTGGCCGTGAGCATCTTCCTGGTTTCGCTCTACATGTTGGGGAACATCGAGCGCACATTCATGCCCCGCAGCGACGAGCGCGAGGTCAGTCTTACCGTCTACATGCCGCGCAGCTTCACGCTGGACGAGATGAAGGTCCTGTTCTACGGGTTCGAGCAGACGCTGTTCGAAAACAAAGAAGAGCTGGCCATCAAGTACGTGACCACCGAGTTCGGGGTGCGGAACATGCGGCAGGGACGCTTCCGCGGCTCCATCGGGCTGAACCTGGAAGACAAGGGCCCCTCGGTCACCGAGATCAAGGAGCGGCTCAAGGAGCTGCTGCCCAGGCAGGCCGGCATCACCTATGAATACGGCCAGCGCTTCGGCCGCGGCGGCCATTTCTCCGGTGTCACCGTGGAGCTCATCGGGATGGACTACACGAAACTCACCGAGCTGGCGCCCATGGTGATCGAAAAGCTGCGGACGGTCAAGAACGTTGAGGACGTCACCAGCGACCTGGAAGGCGGGGACACCCAGCTCATGGTCGAAGTGGACCGCAAGAGGGCGGAGAGTTCAGGCGTGAGCAGCCGGATGGTGGCACAGACCATCTCCAATTCCCTGTCTGAGCGCCCCATCGGCAAGTTCAAGACCGAGAACCGCGAGATCGACATCATCCTGAAGATCCAGGGGGACGACGGGTTCAGCGAAGACGACCTCAGGAACCTGAGCCTGAACACCCAGGGCAAGCGGATCCCCCTGACCGCCATCTCGAACTTTTCCTATCGCGTAGGCTCCACCTCCATCCGCAAGGAGGACAAGAAGTCCAAGCTGATGATCAACATCAACACCAAGTCCGAAGGCATGATAGGCGTCTCCAACGACATCCGCGCCGTCATGGATACCATCCAGATGCCCGAAGGATATTCCTGGGGCCTGGGTCAGGGCTGGAGGCGCTTCCAGGAATCCCAGGGCGAATCGAGCATGGCCATCATCCTGGCCCTGGTCTTCATCTTTATCATCCAGGCCGCCCTGTTCGAATCCTTCGTTCACCCCTTCACCATCCTGCTGACCGTGCCCCTGGCGCTGTTCGGTGTGGCCCTCATCTTCACGCTCTCCGGGATCACACTCAACACGACGTCTTATTTAGGGCTCCTGGTGCTGTTCGGGATCGTGGTCAACAACGGGATCATTCTCATCGACCACATCCGCACCCTGAGGAAGGCCGGCATGGAAAAGACGGCGGCCATCATCCAGGGCGGAAAAGACAGGATGCGGCCCATCATCATGACCGCCATCACCACCATCTTCGGCGTCATGCCCCTGGCCCTTCCCTTCCTGCTGCCCCAGTTCTTCGAAGCGGCGGGCCGCCGGGCCCAGATGTGGGCGCCCATCTCCGTGGCCATCATCGGCGGGCTGTCCACCTCCACCATTTTCACCCTGATCTTCCTGCCCACCTTCTACTCGATCTCCGATTCCGTCACGGTCACGGTCAAGAAATGGTTCGGCTTTGACACATCCAAAGTCTAAAATTCAGCCGACCTCCTTTAAATGGTCCAAGGCCCTGCATTGACAACCGATTTGGAGAGTGGTACATAATCTTGCGAGGAAGGAACTGGGATGACAAAGACCAAGATCCTGGTAGTAGAAGACGAGAGCATCGTCGCGCGGGACATACGCAACATGCTCCTGGGGCTCGGATACGAGGTCGTGGGAGTGGTTCCCTCCGGAGAGGAGGCCGTGGAACTGGCCCGGGAGGCCATGCCGAACCTGGCCCTGGTGGATGTCATGCTCCAGGGCGAGAGGACCGGAGTCGAGGCCGCCCATCAGATCTATTCGGGCCTGAACATCCCCGTGGTCTACCTGACCGCCTATGCGGACGAGACCACACTCCAGCGCGCCAAAAAGACCGAGCCTTTCGGGTACCTGCTCAAGCCCTTCGAAGAACGCGAACTGCAGACGACCGTCGAGATCGCGCTCTACAAGTTCAAGATGGAGATGAAGCTCAAGAACCGAGAGCGCTGGCTGACCACCATCCTGCAGAGCGTGGGCGACGGGGTGGTGGCCACCGATGAGAACGGGCGTATCCAGTTCATGAATCCATTCGCCGAAGACCTGACCGGGTGGGCCCAGGGCGAGGCCATGGGGAAGGACCTCAAGGACGTGTTCCACATCTTGAGCGAAAAATCCGAGAAGTCCCTGACGATCCCGTCCGACAAGATCCTCAAGGGCGAACGGTTCAGGATCGCCTCCGAGGTCCTCCTGCGCTCCAAGTCCGGGGTCAAGACCCATGTGCATCAGAATGCCGCCCCCATCCGGGAGGAATCTGGCGAGATCTCCGGGATCGTGCTGGCCTTCTCCGACATCACCCGCAGCAAACAGGCCGAAGAGGAGCTGAAGAAGAGCTGGGAAAGGCAGAAGAGCGCCATGGAAGGGACCGTGCAGGCCATGGCCTACACCATCGAAACCCGCGACCCGTACACGGCCGGACATCAGCGCCGGGTCACCAAGCTGGCCTGCGCCATCGCCGAAGAGATGAAGCTCTCGGAGAACCAGATGGAAGGGGTGCGGCTGGCCGGCGCCCTGCACGACCTGGGGAAGATCTACGTGCCGGCCGAGATCCTGGCCAAACCGGGGAAGCTCTCCCCGGTCGAGTACAGCATCATCAAGACCCACCCTCAGGTGGGCTATGACATCCTCAAGTCCATCGAATTCCCCTGGCCCATTGCCGACTTCGTTCTGCAGCATCATGAGCGCCTCGACGGCAGCGGCTACCCGAACGGGCTGAAAGGGGACAAGATCTTCCTGGAGGCCCGCATCCTGGCCGTAGCCGATGTGATCGAGGCCATGGCCACCCACCGGCCCTACCGCGCGGCGCTCACCATCGAGACCGCCCTGGATGAGATCCAGAGCAACCGGGGCGACAAATACGACAGCCGGGTCGTGGACGCCTGCCTTAAGGTCTTCAAGGAAAAAAAGTTCGACTTAGACAAAATCTGAGGGAGCAAGAGCATGCAAAAGACCTGCGCCGGGCTGCTGTTGATCGGGTCGATCCTGGCGGCATTCGGGGGCGTGGCCGCATTCATATTCCTGTTCGTCCGCGACATCAACGTGTACATCCTGATCCTCTCCCCCATCATCTTAGCCTGCTACCAGATCCCCGCCGCGGTCCTCTACGGGCTGTACAAACGCGCACGGCAGTCCGAGCAGGAACCGGAAGACACGGACGGATCATCTCCCAAGGAACAGGTTTTGTTCGTGTGCACGCACAATTCCGTGCGCTCCCAGATGGCCGAGGGGCTTATGAATTCGCTGTATGGAGACCGGTACGAGGCCCACAGCGCAGGGACCGAGCCGTCCATTGTCAATCCCCGGGCCGTCTCCGTCCTGCTGGAGCTCGAAATCGACATCTCGCATCACCGGTCGATGCATGTCAACGAATTCCTGAGCCAAGAGTTCGACTATGTTATAACGGTCTGCGACCATGCCCACGGAACCTGCCCGGTCTTCCCCGGGGGGAAAAAGATCATCCATCACAGCTTTGTCGATCCGTCCTCACTACAAGGAAAAGAGCAGGAGATGCAGGCGGCCTTCAGGAGTATTCGAGACGAGATCAAGGATTGGATCGCGAAAGAGTTCGGCTGAGCAGAGGGCTGGCGCTCCCGACGGGATTTGAACCCGTGTCGCCGCCTTG
>JAUXEH010000095.1 GCA_030620655.1 Candidatus Aminicenantota bacterium
GTATAATGGATTCATGAGGGTCGGTTCCACCAGAAGGCGGAAGGTCTTCTATTCCTGGAAGCAGATCGCCTATCACCTGGGCTGCAACGAACGCACCTGCCTGCGTTGGGAAAAGGAACTGGGGCTTCCCGTCCACCGGATGACGACCTCGTCGAAATCCCGGGTTTTCTCCTACAAGGACGAGCTGGATGCCTGGGTCCGGGAAAACATAGACACCAACACCAAGACTGCCAAACCGCCCTCTTCCTCCCTGTCATCGCTCGGCAGACGCGGCCTGCTGCTGGTCCCGGTGCTGGCCGTCCTTGTGCTGGCGGTCTATTATTTGGGCTTCAGGCCCGGGCCTCCGCCGGTACCAGAAGATTTCCACATCCGGGGCTCGGAACTGATCGTCCTGGACGGCGAGGGCCGCGAACTCTGGCGGCACGACACAGGCCTCGAGAGGCTCCTGGAAGAAAGCCACTTCCGGAAGCATTTCCAGACAAAACGGGTTGACCGGGAAAAGAACAGGATCCTGCATCCCACACTCTTGATGGAAGACCTTAACCGGGACGGGAAAACGGAAGTGCTCTTCAGCCCCCAAACGGATGACGAGTTCGGGGAAGGGACGCTCACCTGCTTCGATGAAGAGGGCGCCCTCTTATGGGAACTTCCGACCGGCCGGGAGCTGAAATTCGGGGAGACGCCGTATTCTCCGGACTACCGGATCCGGGGTTTCGACCTGTCCGACCTGGACAATGACGGAGAATTCGAGATCCTGGTCATCTCCGACCACAACGACGGCTTCCCCACCCGGTTCCTGGTCGTCAATGCCGACGGCGAGGTCACTGGCGATTACTGGAATTCGGGACGTATCGAAGACTTCATCACCGAAGACCTGGACGGCGACGGGAGCAGAGAGATCATCCTGTGCGGCTGCAACGAGGAATTCAGGCAGGCCTGCCTCATCGTGCTCAACACGGGCCGGATCCGGGGCTGCTCGCCGCAGTCAGGGCGCTTTCTGAGCCAAGCCCTGGAGCCGGGCGAAGAGACGTTTTACATCCGGCTGCCGCGCACGGACGTGGACCTGCTGGAGCAGGGAAGCCTGGAATCGGCCTATAAGCTCGATCTGTTGTCGAACCTGAGGATCGCGGCACTGACCCGCAGGAGCGGCATCTATTTCGAATTCGACTATGCGTTCACAGAGCCCAGCATCCGCCTCAGCTCGTCGTTCGAAGCGGCGCACATGCGGGCCTCGCACGCGGGCCGGGTCCGGAGCACACTGGATGAGGGTTACGCGAAGAACCTAGCCGACCGCATCCTGTATTACGATGGTGAAGTCTGGGTGACGGAACCGACGCGGCGCCGCGTCCGGGATCAGGACACCCGTTAAGGCCCGCGCCGAAGGTCGGAAAAATTAACGAGGAATAACAAGCCCGTAGGGTAAAGAATGTCGATGATTATTATGAGTTTTATGAAGGAAATATCGACATTCTTTATGAATAATTCAGGCGCCTGGATTATTCACGAGTCGAGTTTGCGGCAGATGCAAGGCATGGAGGGCGAAGCTGTGGTTTACCACCGCGAGACCCGACATAACGAAGCAGATGCCGTGAGATCGGCTCGCCCGGAGGGTAAGAATTGCCGATATTTAAATAAAATCATTCCTTTGTATTTTGGTATGGATCGGCAATTCTTATGAATAATTCAGGCAAGGAGGGAGATTATGTTTAAGCAAAAGCTGATGTTCCGGAGATTCACCTATGGATTCCTGGCTGTCTGCCTGGCCATGCACCTGTGCACGGTGCCGGCGGCGGCCCAGAAACAGGCGGTCGACGAGGAGTACACGGCCAAGATCAAGGAGTTCACCACAGACCCGCATTTCCTGACTAAATACGTCGATTACCTGCCGGCTTCGGAGACGGTGCCCACACCGCTGGACGTGCTGGGGCACATCGCCGGGGCCAGGGATATTTTGACCTACACCAAGGACATCAACCGCTACCTGAGGGCGCTGGCCGAGGCGTCGCCGCGGGTCGAGCTCTTCCCGGCGGGAACCACGGAAGAAGGGCGCGAGCGCATCTATGTGGTGATCGCCGACGAGGAAATCATCAAAAACCTGGATAAATACAAGGCCATAAACGCCAAGCTGGCTGATCCCCGGAAGATCAGCGACCAGGAAGCCGAGGAGCTCATCAAGGACGCCAAGGCCATGTACTGGGCCACGGGCGCGATGCACTCGGGTGAGACCGGCTCACCCGAGATGCTCATGGAGCTGGCCTACCGGCTGGCCGTGGACGAGGGAGAGTTCATCCGCACCATCCGTGACAACGCCATCGTACTGATCACACCGGTGCTGGAGGTGGACGGCCGGGAAAAGATGGTGGACCTGGCCATGGCGCCGCGCAAGGACCCGGACGGCAACTATGCCCGCCGGCCTCTCTACTGGGGCAAGTACGTGGCGCACGACAACAACCGCGACAACCTGGGGCTGGCGCTGGACCTGAGCCGGCACCTCATCAACAACTTCCTGGAGTGGCATCCCCAGGTGCTGCATGACCTGCACGAGTCGGCCTCGCATCTGTATGTGTCGACGGGGACCGGGCCCTACAACGCCTGGCTCGACCCCATCGTGGTGGACGAATGGCACATGATCGCCTACCAGGAAGTCAATGAGATGACCAGGATGGGTGTGCCCGGCGTGTGGACGCATGCCTTCTATGACGGTTGGGCCCCCAACTACGGGTTTTACGCGGCCAACGGCCACAACGCCATCGGCCGCTTCTACGAGACCCAGGGGGCGGGCGACGGCAGCACGCGGGTGATCTCGACGCGCGGCGACAGGGCCTGGTACCGCCCCAACCCGCCGCTCAAGCGTACGCTGTGGTCCCTCCGCAACAACGTGAACCTCCAGGGAAGCGGCCTCCAGATCGCCATCCACTATGTAGCGGCCAACCGGGAGAAGTTCATGGAGAACTTCTATCTCAAGAGCAAGCGGTCCGTGGCCAAGGCGCACAACGAGGGCCCGGCCGCCTACGTGTTCCCTGGAGACGACCCCAGGCCGGGCCAGGTCAAGCGGCTGCTCACGCTGCTGCAGCGCCAGGGTGTCGAGATTCACAGGGCGGATGCGGCAATCGAGGTGGGAAAGGACACCTTCCCCAAAGGGAGCTACGTGGTGCGCATGGACCAGCCCTACTCCCGCATGGCCGACATGATGCTCGACCGGCAGTACTTCAACACCGGCGACTCCCGGCCCTATGACGATGTGGGATGGACCATGGGCCCTCTCTACAACGTCAAGTCCGTCCGGATCACGGACACCAAGATCCTGGACGCCAAGATGACGCTCCAGAAGGAGATCGTGGTCCCCGGAGGGGTGAAGACGCTCGATGGGAGCGGAGGAGTGAAGGCCTATCTCATAAACCACAACGCGGACAATCCGCTGGCCACGTTCTGCTTCAAGAATCCCAAACTCAAGATGTTCGCCGCAGAAAAGGCTTTCGAGGTCGAAGGCACGGCATTCAACGCCGGGACCTTCGTTGTCAAGGCCGAAGACAACTCCGGCGATCTCAAGGGCCTGCTCGACAAGGCGGGAGACACGTTCGGGTTCACGGCCTTTGCCGTGTCCGAGCTGCCGGATGTCCCCATGCACGCGGTGGCGGTGCCGCGGGTGGCCGTGATGCACACCTGGATGTCGACCCAGACCGAAGGCTGGGCCCGGATCGCACTGGATGAGCTCGAGATACCCTACGACTACATCTCCGTGCACGAGCCGCGCAACAACGCTCGGCTGCGGGATAAATACGATGTCATCCTGTTCGGTCCTTCGACAGGCAACGCGCTGAGCATCGTCCAGGGCCTTACCGGGGACAAGCCCCTGCCTTGGAAAAAGACCGAGCTGACGCCCAACTGCGGCATCCAGGATGCGACCGACGACATGCGTGGAGGGCTGGAACTGGAGGGTGTGCTGCACCTGAAAAACTTCATCGAGGACGGGGGCCTGCTCATCACCCTGACCAGCAGCTCGTCGCTCCCCATTCACTTCGGGTTGGCCCAGGGCATGAGTATCAGGCAGACAGAGGAGCTGTGGGCTCGCGGCGGCGTGTTCCAGGCCGAGGTGGCGGACGCCAAGAGCCCCATCATGTACGGATACGACAAGACCGTCGGGGTCTACTTCAGCAATTCGCCGGTCTTTGCACAGGGGAGCTTCGGGGGCAGGAGATTCCGCGGCATGGGGAGCGGCATGACGGGCCGGATCACGGGCGGCGGCACGGAAAAGGACCCGGACATCCCCCAGGGGCGGGCTCGGGACCTGGGCGCCAAGACCATTGAAGAGTTCCGGAAACAGCAGAAGGAAGAGCGGGCACAGCAGGAGCGGCCGGCTGCACGCACCGCGGCCGTGCGCAGCCGGGCCCGGACCGTGCTCAGGTTTGTGCGCAAAGAGGACGAGCTGCTCATAAGCGGCGGACTGGCCGGGGGCAGCGAGCTGGCCGGCGCGCCGGCGGTCGTGGACTGCCCTCTGGGCAAGGGACATGTGGTGATGTTCTCGATCAATCCCATGTGGCGGCATCAGACCCACGGGTCGTACTTCATGGTCTTGAACGCCATGCTGCATTTCGACAATCTGAGCGTGAAATAAGGGGACGAGACAGAAATCCCAGCGCGACAGAATATTCTCGGCCGCTCTCGAGTAGTAGAGGTATATAGACCCGGAGCAAAGGAGAATGATATGAGGCTGGTACCATGGAGCGCCGCGATCCTGATGTGCACGCTGCCGGGCTGCGCGCCCTCGGAGACGGGCTGGCAGGGGAAGATCGAGAGCCGGGACGGTGTGACGGTGGTACACAATCCGAGAGAGCCGCTACACCAGGGACCGGTCCTGGAACTGAAAGAGGACCTGTCGATACGCGGGAGCGAGACCGAGGAGGAGCAGATGTTCCAGGACATCCGCACCCTGGATGTGGACCCGGAGGGCAACATCTATGTCCTCGATGAAGGGGCCGCAGACATCAAGGTCTTCAATGGGGCGGGCGAATACATGCGTACCATCGGCCGCCAGGGACAGGGCCCGGGTGAATTCGCCTTTCCCATCATGGTGCTGGTGACGCCTCAGACAGAGATCCTGGTGCATGACATGAATCAGAGGGCTCTCAAGATCCTGGACCGCGAAGGCAATCTCCTCCGGCAGCTCTCGATCGCGGACAAGTTCCAGTTCACGGGACCCCGGTTCATGCCGGGAGGCAGGATGGTGGGGAGCCACCTGGTCCCGGCGCAGCAGCCGCTGGCCGAACTCAAGCTGTTCGACGGGGAACTGGAGCCGCTCCTTACCATCGTGCCGCGGCCCGTGGAGCCGCCCCCGGTCCTGCACTATTTCGCCGGCAACAGCATGACGGGCCTGCGTTGGAACCTGAATAGCCGGAGCGAGGTGGTGTGGGGCGATTTCCTGGAACCCGAATACGTGCTTCATATCCATGACGTACAGGGAAATCTCCTCCGGACCATAGAGAGGGAATATGACGCGATCCGGATCACGGAGGCGGACAAGGAGCCGCTCCTGCGCAAGATGTTCGGAGACAATCCTCCGCCGCCCCAATGGGACATCCGGATCCCCGACCATTACCCGCCTTTTTCCGGTATAAGCTGCGACGACTCCGGCCGGATCTATGTCAAAATATACGCACAGGACGGGCAGGAAGTGGGTGAAGCATACGATGTCTTTGACGCGGAGGGCCGCTACATGGCCCAGGTCACTTTGCCGGTCCCGCTCATGGTGATGAGAGATGACTTCCTCTACACAATTATGGACAACGCGGACGGCTTCCGCGAGGTCAAGCGCTTCAAGATGAGCTGGTTGCAGGAGTTTTAGCGTGCCATAATCCCCCATCGATGCATGCCGCTGAGGAAGTCGAGTACCGGTTGGAAAAAGACCGTAAGGCTGTTTAAAGACTCGTTCTGATGCGTCCGCCCTTGGGGTGAGAGCGTGCTCTTCGTGTTCATGCCTGGGAACTTCAGCATAGGCCAGGGGGGAACTGGCGCGGCTACCCGATCAAGATAAGCTCGGTCTGTGGTTGGGACAGGAACTCGGTGCCGGAGGCGGTGACGAGGACCATCTCCTCCATGGTCACGACTCCCCGGCCCGCCACCTTGAGGCGCGGTTCGATGGTGAAGACCATGTTCTCTTCGATCGCCTCAAAGGGTTTGGTCGCATACTTTTCCCATGGCGGCCCCAGGAGGGCGGTGCCGTCGTGGGCGAAGCGGCCCACCTGGTGGCCCAGACCGTGGGGGAACTCGTCGTACCCCCGGGAGACGATAAAATCTCGGGCCAGCTTATCGATGGCGACTCCCTGCACGCCGGGCTTGAGGGCCGCAGCGGCCATCCGGATGGCCTCGACGATGGTGTCGAAGCCCTTTTGGACCTCGGTGGGGGCTTCGGACTCCCCTTCTTCCAGGACGTAGAAGGTGCGCTGCAGGTCGGAGACATAGTCCTCGAACTTGACCCCGAAGTCCATGTTGAGGACGTGGCCGCGCTCCACCGGACGGTCCGTGGGCATGTAGTGGGCCCCGGCTGTCTCCGGTCCGGTGAAGACCGCCGGACAGTGGCTCTTGTCCCAGCCGAAGCCGAGGCCGCGCTTCTCCACCTCCGAGATCATGAAAGCCGCGATCTCCTTTTCGGTGCGGCCGGGCCGGATATAGGGCGTGACGAGGTCGAAGATCTCGAGGGTATGGCCGATGGCCTTGGTGATGCGCTCGATCTCGTAAGTGGTCTTGCGGGCCTTGAGGCTGGAGCAGATCTTTTCAGAGGAGACGAGCCTGTCGGCGGCGAGACCGATTTCTGCCAGCATCTCTTTGAGGGTCAGGAACATCCCGTGGGTCAGGCCGTCACAGACTTCGGAGGTCTGTGAGTAATTGACGGCAATTTGACGGGGGCTCAACTGTTCGAGGGTGGCGAGGAGGTGGTCCTTGATGCTTTCCACGAAGCCCAAGACGTTGGTATAGACACCCAAGTCTTCCACCGACTGCTTGTCCATCTGCCCGACTATAGCCCAGGCCTCTCCAGTACGCGAGACGATGAAGGCCGAGTGCCAGGTGACATCGGAGCGGATGAGGTAGTCCAGCATGGGGTCGCGCATGATGCCGGACTCGCGCACGAAGGTGACCCAGCAGTCGATGTCATATTCGCGGAGGAGGCTTACGGCCTGTTGGACCTTTTCCTGTATGAGCATGCGTCGTTCCTTTCGATCGCCGGACGGTCTATTCTTCCTGCTCTTTGAATTCACCCAGAGTACGGGTGAAGATGAAGAGCAGGATGAGGCCCAGGATGGTGTGGATTCCGAGGGCGTACCAAACATATTCGGGGTGCCCCTGGTTGTTGAAGTAACCGTACAGGTTCGTGTAGGTCTTACCGCTCAGGGCGCCGCCGATCATGATGGCCAGGAAATTGGTGCCCATGTAGAGGCCCGCCTTCTCCTTGGGGGCGAGCCAGGTGATGTACTCCTGGATGCGTGGAGACGAGATCATCTCGCCCACGGCGAACAGGAAGATACCCAGGAAGATGATGGCCGGTGCGGAGATACCGGCATAGCCGATGACGGCGAATCCCACGGCCAGGATAAACAGGCCGGAGAAAAAGACCGGCATCGCTTTGAACCGCTCGACGAAACGCGAAACGAAAACCTGCACGATCATGATGATCCATCCGGTGTGGGCGATGGTCTCCCCCAGGATGCGGCGCACTCCGTCATCTCCCTCGCGGGAGAAGATGCCTGCCAGGAAGGGCCCCATGACGCTCTTAAGGCTCAGGTACAGCCGGGCCGTATCCAGGCTGGCATCTACATAGAGGGCGCAGAGGTTAAAAAAGCACCAGAAGGGAAGCCAGAAGAAGAGCCCCAGGAGGATTAGGAAGAGGGTGAATTTCAGGTCCGAGAGTGCGACCCAGACATCCTTGAGCTTCTGCCCGAAGGTGACTCCCTCGAGCTCTCGCTCGGGCTCCTTGTAGAAGAAGATGGTGATGATCAGCATAAGCACGATGCAGGCGGCCGCAGCGTAAAAGGCATAGTTCCAGGAAATGGCCCGCAGGTTTCCCATCACGATCGGACCGAAAGAGCCGCCCACATTGACCATGGCATAGAAGATCCCGAAGCCCAGGGTTTTGTTGGTCTTGTCGGTGACGACTCGGACCGTGCCCGCGATGAGGGGCTTGAAAATGCCGGCCGCCAATCCGATGGAGAGCATGGTGAGAGCGATCCCGGAAAAGCTCTTGGTGACGATGAGCAGCAGGATGGACGGCAGGTAGGCCAGGTATGAGACTATCAGGACCTTTTTGAATCCGTATTTATCGGCGAAAGTTCCCGAAATAAAAGGAATTCCATAGGAAAGGAGCAGGAATATGCTCTGGACGGTTCCCAGCTGGTCCAGGGAGTAACCCAGCGAGGTCATGTAGATCCCGAAGCCGAAATAGATGCCGTAGTAGGCAAATCGCTCCAGGACCTCGATAAGGTTGGCGGTCCAGAACACGCCCGGGAACGAGCTTCGTTCACCGGGGGAAGGAACGGGTTTTTTAGACATGATCACCTCCAGGAAAGGAGAGTAGGCGACAGTGTGTCGTCATTTGGGAGTCAGTGTATAAAAAAGTGCGGCCAAGCGCAAGAAAAACAAAGGGGACAGGTACATTTAGCGCGCTAAATGTACCTGTCCCCTTTGTTTCTTTGTTTAATACTGCACGCACTTGAGGATGAGCTCGCCTTCCTCATCCTGGTGGATATAGACGATGCGGCCTGCCGCGAGGAGACCGAAGGCCCGGCAGCCGGGATCGGCCGCAAGGGTGCGGACCGGCTTGAGTGTGCCGGGATCGATCACGTCGATGTGCATGGGCATGGGGATCACTTCCCGGGGATCCTTGAACTGCTTCATCCACTCGTCCATGCTCACCGAGTAGCTGAGGATATAGAGCAAGCCGTCCGGTCCGAAAAGGGCGGCCTGGCTCACCTGGTCAGTCCGGGCGCTCATCTGGACGACCTTGCTCTGTCCCTGTGTGCCCGATTTCTGGCTCAGAAGCTGAGGGACCAGGGGCTTGAAGGGGAGCGGGCGGTCGAACTGGGCCAGCTTGTCGCCCTCCAGGTCAAAGACCTGGATCACGTTCATGGTGCCGAAGGGGAGAAAGAGCCGGCCGTCCGGAGACAGGGACAAGTTGACCTTGTGCTTGAGGGCCCGGACAAACGGCTGGGTCTCCGGAAAATCAGAAACCGTGATCTCGCGGACAACATCGCCTTTGCTGTCCAAGACAACGACCAGGGGTTGGGAATCGGCGTCAGATCCCATGCTGATGTTGAATCCGCTGGATCCGAACGTGGGGATGGTGAAGAACAGGTCCTCGATCACCAATAGGTCAGCGACACGGACCTCCTTGGTGTTGGTGCTGTTCAGAAATTTTCCGGTTCTGTCGAAGATCTGGATGCGGTTGTTGCCGTAATCGGCCACAGCCAGCCTGGAATCGGAATAGACAAAGGCGCCGGACGGGCGGGAGAACTCGCCCGGGCCCTGGCCTTCCTTTCCGATCGTGCGGACGAACCTGCCGTCAAAATCAAAGGCCACGATCCGATGGTTCCCGGAATCGACGACATAGATCAATGACTGCGCAGCGTCGACGGCGATGTCGGAGGGGCGGTGAAAATAATCCTCCTCCGTCTCCCCGAAATAAGCGAAGGACCAGACAGTCTTGCCTGTTTCGGGTGTTGGGGTGACGGCGGCGGCCAGCGCCGGGATGATCAAAAACACAAATAGGCTCATCGAAGTGATCCA
>JAUXEH010000247.1 GCA_030620655.1 Candidatus Aminicenantota bacterium
ATGGTCTGACCCCGAAAGAGTCAATTTATAGGGGGATGGGGCGACCAAAGGAAAGGATATGTGCGAAACAGACGGCTGAGGAGCTCTCCATGGAGAGGACTGCAACAAGGAATCAGGCTAAATCCAAGCAGCAGCTTATACAAGAACTGGCGCTATTGAGAGAGAAAGAAATGGCCCGCAAGGAGGCCGATCACAAACATCTGAAGGCGGAAAACGGACTCCAGCGGGTTAACCGGGCACTCGAGACTGTGAGCGCCTGCCATAAGGTATTGGTGCAGTCCAAGGACAAGGCCGAGCTCTTTCAGGAGATCTGCCGGGTCATCGTGGACGTAGGCGGCTACAGCATGGCCTGGGCCGGCATCGCGCGTCAGGACCGCAACAAGAGCATCCAGCCTTTGGGGTCTGCCGGGGCCGTTAACAGCTACCTGGATTCGATAAAAACCTCTTGGGCCGAGAGCCGCAACGGCGTGTGTCCTGCCGGCAAGGCCATCCTCAGCGGCGAGCCCTTCGTGGTCAAGAACATCTTGAGCCAAGGGGAGGTCATGCCCTGGCGCGGCGAAGCCCTCAAACACGGATTTGCCTCGGTCGCCTCGCTGCCCCTGATCAGCAAATCCGGCACCTTCGGGGCGCTGTCCTTATACTCGAGCGAGCCCGAGATCTTCAACGATGACGAGGTCGGCCTCCTGATGGAGATCGCCGACAATCTTGCCTACGGGATCATGGCCCTCCACTCCCGCACTGAGCGCTACCGGGCGGAATCCGAGGCCAAGACCAGCCTGGACAAGCTCCGCAAGGCCCTGGGCGCCATCATCCAGGTGCTGGAGCAGACGGTCGAGATCCGTGATCCCTACACGGCCGGCCACCAGAGGCGCGTGGCCGACCTGGCCCGTGCCATCGCCGAGGCCATGGGCCTGAGCGAGGACCGCAAAGACGGCATCCGCATCGCCGGGATCATCCACGACATCGGGAAGATCTATGTGCCGGCCGAGATCCTGTCCAAGCCCCGGCGCCTCTCCCAGATCGAGTTCAACCTCATCAAGACCCACTCGCAGGTGGGGTACGACGTGCTCAAGGCCATCGATTTCCCCTGGCCCGTGGCCAAGATCGTCCTCCAGCATCATGAACGCATCGACGGCTCCGGCTATCCCCACAACCTCCGCGGCGATGAGATCATGCTGGAGGCCAAGATCCTGGGCGTGGCCGACGTGGTCGAGGCCATGGCCTCACACCGCCCCTACCGGCCGGCCCTGGGAGTGGACGCGGCCCTCCAGGAGATCTCCCAGAACAAGGGCATACTCTACGAGCCGGCTGTGGTCGATGCCTGCATCCGTGTCTTCCGCGAGGACAACTTCACCTTCAAAGACGTCTCCCTCGAATTCTAAAAATTAATTGGGGCCTGTCCCCAATTAATCCCCAATCAATTGCGGTTTTGGGAGGATTGTGCTAAAAAGAGGGCTCAGAGGAGAATCGGATGAAGAGAAAGGTCAAGCAACGTCTGAAGACGGACGAATTCGTCAATCTCATAAACAAATTGATCGAATTCATCAGTAATAACCAGCGGGAGCTGTTGATCGGCGCCGCGGCCATGGCTTTCATCGCCCTGGTCTTCGTCGGTGTCAAGTATACCCAGGGGATCCAGGCTAAGAAGCAAAGCAGCCTCCTCGGCCAGATCCTCGCGCTCGATGAGGAACTCAAGGAAAACCCGGCCAAGCTGGTGGAGCTGGAACAGCTCGGCAGCGGAAGCAAATTCGGCCGCCTGGCCTATGTCAAGGCCGCCGTCTACAGCTTCGAAACGGGCGACGCCGACAGGGCGCTGGAAGCCCTGCAGCAGGTACCGGATTCCAGGAAAGACCTGGTCTACTACCAGGCCCGCGACCTCATGGGCCAGATCTATTTCCATCAGAAAAAATACGACGATGCCCTGGCCGTGTTCGAAGCGATAGAGCGCGACGCCCCCAGGGATTACGCCATGGACATCGTACTCTTTCGCAAGGCCCAGGTCCTGGCCGCCCGCAACGACATCGATCTGGCCATCGAAGCCTACCAGAAACTCCAGGAGGATTTCCCGGGCTCCTACTTCGTCTACGAGGCCACCCGCGAGGTCCAGAAACTGGAGCAAAAAAAATAGCCTCTTTTCTTGCAAATATCACGAAAACGACTATAATAGTTTCTTAATTTTTACAGGAGGAATCCAATGGCAATATTAATCAACGAAGAGTGCATCAGCTGCGGTGCCTGCGAGCCAGAATGCCCCAACGATGCCATTACCGCCGGCGACGAGATCTATGAGATCGATCCCGCCAAATGCACCGAGTGTGTGCCCGTGTACGACGAGCATCAGTGTGCTGCGGTCTGCCCGACCGACGCCTGTGTCCCCGACCCCGACCACAAAGAGTCCCGGATCGAGCTGGAAGCCAAGTACAAAGGCATTCACGGATAAGTCATTAAACACTAGTTCCTTATCGGCCTGAAACAGGAGTGATCTGAATCACTCCTATTTTTTTGCCACTATGAATCAAATAAGCCCGTATTCGAACCCGCCCCCGCCGCAGCCTCCTGAGCCCCCGCCCCCGGTCCAAACCATCAGACGGAAGCGCTCTTTCTTTGACAAGGACCGGACCTGGCTAAATGTGCTCCTCTTTGCCCTGACACTCCTGTCCACCTTTGTCATGGGGCTTACGACCTGGAGCCTCTCCTATCTGTATGCGGATGCCCTCGAGGCGGGGGAACTGCTCGAGATCAACGTCGATATCCTCTGGGATCCCGAGGTCGTCTCCCTGAGCCTAATGTACATGATCGTGCTAGTCGGGATCCTCCTGGCCCATGAGATGGGGCACTACCTGACCTGCCGCCGCTACCGCCTGAACGCCACGCTGCCCTTCTTTATCCCCCTGCTCAACCTGATCGGCACCATGGGCGCGTTCATCCGGATCCGCTCTCCCATCACCCGCAAACACCAGCTCTTCGATGTGGGAGTGGCCGGCCCCCTGGCCGGATTCATCCTGACGATCCCGGCCGTGGCCTACGGGCTCGCGCACTCCAAGGTGATACCCGCCCTCCCGCTGGAGGAGAGCATCCTCTTCGGTGAGCCGCTGCTCTTCACGCTCCTCGGGCCCCTGGTCATGGGGAGCATCCCCCCGGGGTATGATATCGTCCTGCATCCGGTGGGCTTTGCCGGCTGGGTCGGTACCCTGGTGACGGCCATGAACCTCTTCCCCATCGGCCAGCTGGACGGGGGGCACGTGGCCTATGCCCTGTTCGGCCCCCGCACGCGCAAGCTGGCGCCCTATGTGCTGGCCGGCTTTGTCTTCATGGGTGTTTTCTTCTTTGCCGGGTGGTTGGTGTGGGCAGTGCTCATCGGGTTCCTGGGACTCAGGCATCCACCCGTGCTGGACGAGTACATTCCTCTCGATCCCCGCCGGCGCTTTGTCGGGTATCTGGTCCTGGCGATTTTTGTGCTTTGCTTCATCCCGGACCCGATCAAAGGGGCCAGCCTCCTGGACCTGCTCAGCCCACTTTCCGGTGTCCTGCCGGTGCCGTGAAGATTTTCACAAAAACTGTGGAAAACGTGTGGATAAGCACCCCTTGATCCACTGTTATGTTTTTGTATTTGTTACACATATGACAATTTGCACAATATTTGGGCGCCATTTGTAACTATAATAGAATCAACAATATACAGAACGTGCTGAAAATAAATAAATTACAGGGACGCTTTTTCCGCCTTCCCTGAAGGCGCAGAAAATTATCCCTGGAGACAACTGTGCTCGTGTCTTCTCAAAGTGTTAAAAATCAGCCTTTTCCACACGATTCGCCTAATATCTGGGGTGGGATCCGGGCCTTCTCAAGGACGCTTCTTTTTTTTATGGAATAAGTAGCCTGCATTGGCCATTCGATGTATAATATGACAGCCCATGGAAGAACGATTCAAGAAAGTCGAGAGCGAGTTCATCCAGCTCCGCAAAGACTACCAGAAAGAAAAGATCACCGAACGCGAATTCAAGGACCGGCTCAAGCAGCTCCGCCTCACCGACAAGAACGGCCGCTGCTGGACCATCGGCGCCAAGACCGGCAAGTGGTACTACTACGACGGCACCGACTGGTTGGAGGCCGACCCGCCCACGCTCCAGCAGGGCAAGGCCATCTGCATCTACTGCGGGTTCGAAAACGACACTAAGGGCGAATCCTGCGATTACTGCGGCGGCAACCTCGTGAAGGGCGAGTTTCAGTGCCCCAAGTGCGGCTGCGAGCTGGTCTCCCCCACACAGGACTGCCCGGACTGCGAAGCCCTGGAGCGGGCCAAGGCGGCCGTAGACAGGGCCGAAGGCGAGGCGCCTTCTCCCGGCGAGGAGTTCACAGGGGACGAGGGGGCTTTCGAGACCCCCCCCGAAGAAAAGGGCGCCATCTTTTCCCAATTCGCGGAGCCGGATCGGGAGCCGCTGGGGGGCGAGGTCTTTCCCGACAGCGGGGAATCCAACCTGTTGGTGCGGCGCGTGGACCCGGTTTCCCTTCTCCTTTTCATGGGCATACTCGGCACGATCGTCGGGATCGTCTTGGGGGTGTTCGTGGGCATCTCCCATTTCTTCATGGGGATCGTGCGGTCCCTCCCGCCCGGCATCCAGTCCATGCACAGCTCGCTTTTCGGGGGCGTGGTCTACGGCCTCCTGGGCGGCATCTTCGGGTTTGTCGGCATGGGGGTCCTGGGATTTGTTTATGGGTTGCTCTCCAACCTCGTCCTCTCCTTTTTCGGCGGCATCAAGATCCGCATCGACAGGATCGAGTAATCTCCCGCCGAACCGCTAAGTGCGGCTGCGGAGGTGGTTCAGGGCGAAGGCGATCTGGCCCACGGAGATGGATTCGTCGTTGGGGGAGTAGAGGACCGGCCGCAGGACCCTGAATCCCAGCTCTTCGAGCCGCGCCTCCGCCTTTTCTAGGAGCGTCCGGTTGAGGAACACCCCCCCCGAGAGCACC
>JAUXEH010000208.1 GCA_030620655.1 Candidatus Aminicenantota bacterium
CGACGAGGACCCCAAATACCTCAACTCCCCCGACACACCGATCTATTCCAAGGGCAACCTGCTCTACGGGCTGAACTTCTCACGGGATTCGATCCGCGAGAAAGACGCCCTGATCCTAGTCGAAGGATACACCGATTTCCTAGCTCTTTTCCAGAACGGTGTCACCAATGTGGCCGCGTCGCTCGGCACGAGCCTGACCCCTCGTCAGATCGACCTGATCCGCCGGCGGTACACGACCCGCATCTATGCCTGCTTCGATGCAGACCTGGCGGGCCGGAAGGCGTCGTTCCGAGCGGTCTCCCTGTGTTTCGAACAGGGTGCCGAGATCGCCGTAACCCTGCTTCCCAAAGGCACCGATCCCGACAGCTACATGACCGAGAAAGGGCGGGACGCCTTCCTGAAACGGGTCGCGGACAGCGCCACCGGCCTTAAGTACATGGTCGACTATCTGACTTCCGGACGCCGGCCGTCGACCCCGGAGGCCAAGGCCAAGGTCGCCCGGGAGGTCCTGCGGGAGATCAACAAGATCCCGGACGCGATCATCCGCAGCGAATACATTAAAGGCATCAGCGAATACCTCGACATCAATGAACATGAATTCCGCCAAGCCGTGACCGAGAAAAGAAGCGGGACTCCCCAGGCTGCCGCAGCCACATTGGGCTTCCTGCCGGCGGAAAAGAGACTGCTCCAGGTCATTTTTGAGGATAGTGAAGTGGCAGCATATGTGTTTGAGGAGCTGAGGGAAGGTGACTACAGGGAGCTAAGGAGCGAGCCCATACTCAAGCTTATCAAGGAGTCTCTCAAAAAGAAAAAGATTCCAAACCTTTATGAGTTTAAGAGCGGGATCGATGAGACTTTGTTTAAGGCTTTCACTGAGATTCTACAAGAAAACAACGAACAGAAACCTACGTTGGCAGAGGCCGGTGACCTGATCGACACGCTCAGAAAGAAGTATTGGCAAGACCAGAGAACGCAAATTCAAAAACAGATATCCCTACAAGAAAAATCTGGAGCGACGGACAAGATATCCCAGCTTCAAAAGGAATATATGGATCTCACACACAAACTAGTCCAATTATCGCAAAAAATCTTTATAGACATATAAATGAGGAGTAAGCATTGCCCGGAGACAACCAGATAAAAAAAACCGAGATCACTCGACTCATCTCAAAAGGCCGCAAGCAGGGATTTCTGCTCTTCGAGGAAGTCGATAAGACCTTTCAGGAAGAGATGGGCTCAGGAGATGATTTCAATGAATTCCTCAGCTCCATGGGTGATTACGGCATCCAGATCCTGGAACGCAAGAGAACTACGCGCCCCAAGCGCAGAAAAAGCAATATCGTTTCCCTGGAAGGCCTGGAGCGGACCACCGACCCGGTGAAGCTGTATCTGCGGGAGATGGGCAACATCTCGCTGCTCACCCGTGAGGGAGAGATCGCCATCGCGCGCGAGATCGAGCGGGGCGAAAAAAACATCATCAAGGCGCTCTCCAAGACCAAGATGGTTCTCAACGAGGCCCTAAGCCTCGAAGACCGGCTGGAGGACGAGCCCGAGATCCTGCAGGAGATGTTCGATTTTACCGATGCCGACATCGCCGAGGGAAAGATCGAAGAGAAGAAACAGCAGATCATGGGCAAGATCCATGATATCGAAGGCCTCAGTAAGAAGCTGGACAAGATAAGGCCCCTGAAGAGGAACATCATCCCCCGCGGCCGCATCATCGTCGAGATGAGCGGCCTGATCCGTGATCTCAACTTCAGGTCCTTCTACCGCGAACAGGTCATAGAAACCCTGAGAGAAAAACTCAAGGTCATCAACGAACTCGAGGAAAGCCGCGATGAACTCCAGGTCATGGCAGACCAGACCAGGGGCGTGAAGAGGAAAGCCGAACTCGAGCAGAAGATCAAGGAGATCAACAAACTCCTGCGCACATATGAAAAAGAGATCGCCCTGGATTCGGCCGGCCTGCGCAAGACCCTGCGCGCCATCACCACCGGGAAAACGATAAGCAACCAAGCCAAAAAAGAGCTGGTGGCCGCCAACCTGCGCCTGGTTGTCTCCATCGCCAAGAAATACAGCAACCGGGGCCTGCAGTTCCTGGACCTCATCCAGGAAGGCAACATGGGGCTCATGAAGGCCGTGGACAAGTTCGAATACCGGCGGGGCTACAAGTTCTCCACCTATGCGACCTGGTGGATCCGGCAGGCCATCACCCGGGCCATCGCGGACCAGGCCCGAACCATCCGCATCCCGGTCCACATGATCGAGACCATCAACAAGTTCATCCGGGTCTCCCGCAGCCTGGTCCAGGAGATCGGCAGGGAGCCCACATGTGAAGAGATCTCCGAGAAGATGGACCTCCCGGTGAGTAAGGTCCGCAAGATCATCAAGATAGCCCAGGAGCCGATCTCTTTGGAGACCCCGATCGGCGAGGAAGAGGACAGCCATCTGGGAGATTTTATCGAGGACAAGTTCATCCCCTCCCCGCCCGACACCGTAATCCACATCAACCTGAAGGAACAGATCGAAGAGGCCCTGAAAACCCTGACGGAAAGGGAAGCCAAGGTCCTCAAGATGCGGTTCGGCCTGGGAGACGGCAACGAACACACCCTGGAAGAGGTCGGCCAGCAGTTCAAGGTCACGCGTGAGCGAATCCGACAGATCGAGGCTAAGGCGCTGCGCAAACTCAAGCATCCCAGCCGCAGCCGGAAGCTCAAATCCTTCACGCAGGACCAACCCTGATCCGCAGGGACTTTCGGCCCCTTTCGTTGACTCTAATTCCAAGATTTGCTATAAGATTGAGCAGGGGCCTATAGCTCAGCGGTAGAGCCACCGGCTCATAACCGGTTGGTCCCAGGTTCGAATCCTGGTAGGCCCACTTACCTTCTGAGGAAAAGATGTGGAAATTAATTTCGAACTACTGATAAACCTGCAAGGCCTCGATGAAAAAATAGAAGACATCTCTCAATTCCTCGACAGCATCCCTTCCCAGATCCAGGCCATCGACAAGAAGATCAGCGACAGCGCCCAGATCGTAGCCGAGGCCAAAGACACGCTGACACAGAACCAGAAGAAGCGGCGGGACCTAGAGTCCGATGTGCAGGACCAAAAGATCCTGATCGCCAGATACAGGAAGCAGCTCAACGACGTCAAGACCAACAAGGGATACACCTCGCTCCTCAAAGAGATCGAAGACGTGGAAACCGAGATCGGAGCCTTGGAAGAGGAGATCATCAGCGAGATGCTTACTGCCGACGACCTCGAAGCCGAAATAAAGACCGCGGAGAAAAAGGCCGCCGAAATTCGGGACACGTTTCTCAAGGAAAAAGATCTTGTCCTGAAGAAAGAGAAGGAGCAGGGGCAGGAAAAGGAACAGCTGACTTCAGAACGGGAAAGCCTCATCCCCGCCATCCCTTCCGATCAGATGGGGCTTTACAAAAGCATCTTCCTCCAAGCCAACGGGACGGCGCTCTCACCCGTGACAGATGATTTCTGTTTCATGTGCCAGATCCGGATCCGGCCTCAGGTCTTGAATGAGCTGATCGCCCGGAAAGAGATCATCCTGTGTGAAAACTGCGGCCGCATCCTCTACTGGCAGCCTAAGAAATAGCCTGACCCCCAACTTATTCTTGATAGAGGATGTCGATCTCCGCTTGGTATTTTTCCTCGACGATGTTCCGTTTGATCTTGAGTGAAGGGGTCATCTCGCCTTTTTCAATCTCAAAATCTCTGCCCATGAGGATGACTTTTTTGACCTTCTCATAGGATGCCAGATTCGGCGTGATGCGGTCGATCAGCTCCTCATAGAACCGGATGACGGGCTCCTGCTTGACCAGGTCCCCTATGCTCTCATAGGCGATGGAGTTCGATTTAGCGTGCGCCTCCAGTTTTTCGAAGTTGGGCACGATCAGGGCACAGATGAATCTTCTCCGGTCTCCCACCAGCACCGCCCCCTCTATATAGGGATCGATCTTCAGCATATTCTCGATGGGCTGGGGCGCCACGTTCTTGCCTCCGGCCGTGACGATGATGTCCTTCTTGCGGTCGGTTATCACGAGGTAACCGTCCTCATCGAGATGTCCTATGTCTCCGGTGTAGAACCAGCCGTCCCGGATGGCTTCCCGGGTGAGGTCCTCCATCTTGTAATATCCCTTCATGACATGGGGTCCCTTGGTCAGGATCTCGCCGTCTTCGGCGATCTTGACCTCGACGCCCGGAATGGGAGGCCCCACCGCCCCGAATTTCAGGTGATCGAAGGTGTTGACCGAGATCACCGGAGAGGTCTCCGTGAGCCCATAGCCTTCCAGGATCAGGATCCCGACCGCATGGAAGAATTCCGCGATATCCTTGGACAGGGGCCCTCCGCCTGACACGAAGAAGCGGACGCGCCCCCCAGTTTTCGCGATGATCTTGGAGAAAACGAGCTTGTGGGCGATCTTGTGCTTGAACTTGAGGCCGCCGGAAAGGGGCTTGTGCTGCAGTTTGTGCCTGGAAACCTCTTTGCCGACATTGAGCGCCCAGTAAAAGATCTTGCGCTTGAGCGGGGGGCTGGCCAGCACATTATCGATGACCTTGGCATAGATCTTCTCGAGAATACGCGGGACGTTCACCATGATGGTGGGCCGGATCTCCTGCAGATTTTCGCCCAGCGTCTCCACGCTTTCTGCGTATCCGATGGTGCAGCCCTTGTAGAGATAGGTGAAACTCACCATGCGCTCCAGGACATGCGAGAGGGGAAGAAACGAGAGGGTCGTGTCTGCCGGCGAGAACTCCAGGATCTCGTCGATGGCCCGGACGTTGCTCATGAAGTTGCTGTGCATCAGCATCACACCCTTGGGGAGGCCGGTCGTACCGGAGGTGTAGATGAGGGAGGCGATATCGTCGGGCTGGACGGCCGCAGCCACCTGTTCGAAGAGCTCGGGGTTTTGCCGGCCGAGTTCCCTCCCCTTCTCCTTGATTTCCTCTAAGGTCAGCGTCCCATCGGGGGCGTCTCCACCCAGGGTGATGAAGTGCTCGACCTTGTCCAGCTGATGCCTCACAGCGGCCACCTTGGCCCACAGCTCGGATCCGGCACACACGACGATCTTGGCGTCGCTGTTGTCGATGATGTACTTGACCTGTTCAGGCATGAGTGAGGTATAGATCGGGACCGTGATCCCTCCCAGGCAGAGGTTCGCGAGGTCGGTCATTACCCAGAAGGGGCTGTTGTCGGAGAAGATGACGAGCTTGTCCCCTTTCCCGAGGCCCAGGGACTGGAGGCCCAGCGACAGCTCCTTTACCCCGGCTTCGAAATCGGAGGTGGAGACGGGCGTGTACTCCCCGTCCTTCTTGTAGAGCATTAACGCGTCTTTGGGATAGGATTTAACGGTATTCAGGAAAAGTTGACTGATGGTCTCGACCATGATGGCCTCCTTGATCCAATGTGGGTCAATTCTATTGGAGTCGAGCCGAGCCTGTCAAGCCCTTAGAGACTATCCGGCCGGTCACACGATCTGTCATCGCGAGGAGCAGAGCGACACGGCGATCTCAAATAGACTCGTACCTCGGGTATTTCTGGGGCACCTTATGAGAGGGCCGCGCTCCCTTCGGAGCTCGCCATGACAGGTGTCGGCAGCTTTTATGAATAAATAAGGGTTCTGGGTTATTCACGGGACGAGATTGCGGTAGATGCAAGGCATGGAGGGCGA
>JAUXEH010000160.1 GCA_030620655.1 Candidatus Aminicenantota bacterium
AATCCTTTTGTTCGGTCTACAGCCAATATATCACAGCTTTCCGCCGCTGTCTGCTTCAACCGCATCTCCATTATTTTCGGTATTGTTCCTATTTATTTTTTGGGAAACAGGTCAAGGCGACATCGTAGGATCCCGACTAATTTCTCTGCCACCCGCTTTCAGTCCGAGCGCATGGGGAGGTAAGAGAAAGAAAGGATTCCTTTCAGGGAGGGATGGGAGGGGGAGGTTGGACGGCGGGTCTTCCGCCCGGACTGAATCGGCCGGGAAGAGCGAAGAATAGAAACATGCGGGAGCATGACCTGTTTCCAAAAAAACCTGGGCATCTATCCCCACAGATTTGAGGACGCGACAGGGGAACCGGATTGACTGGGATGAGGCAGGCATGTTAGGGTGAAGGAACGAAAAGGAGACACCATGGATGCAGATACATTGCTGAGCAAAATGACACGCTCCATAATCGAAGGAGACAGGGAACAGGCCGAAACCCTGGCCCGGGACGCCATTGCCCGGGGCCTGGACCTCGACGCCGTCATCGAGCGGGGATTCATACCCGGGATCCAGAGAGTGGGAGTACTGTGGGAGCAGGGTGAATACTTCCTTCCGGAGCTCATCACGAGCGCCGAGTGCATGAAGGCGGCCATGAATATCCTCCAGCCCGAATTGGAAAAGGCGAACATACGGGCACACTCCCTGGGTAAGGTCGTGATCGGAACCATCGAAGGCGACATACATGACATCGGCAAGAACCTGGTGGCATCCATGCTGGGGGCCAACGGCTTCCAGGTGGTCGATCTGGGAGCCGATGTCAAACTGGACCTCTTCATTTCCAAGGCCCAGGAGGAAAACGCCGATTTTATCTGCGTTTCGGCCCTGCTCACAACTACCATGATGCAGCAGAGAACACTGGTCGCTAAGCTCAGGGACCAGGGCCTGATCGACCGCTTCAAGGTCATGGTGGGCGGGGCGCCGGCTAACCGGCAGTGGGCAGAGGACATCGGCGCCCACGGATATGCCGAGAATGCCATGGCCGCCGTTCAAGCGGTCAAGAAACTCTCCGTATCGAGGTAGAGAAAAATGATCCCGAAAATCAGACCAAAATTACAGTTGCTTTCCCAGGATCTCGTCGACAAGATCGTCCAGGAGGCCTATATCCTGCTGGAAAAAACAGGTGTTTTCGTGGAGAACGGGGAGGCTCTTCAGCTCTTCAAGGACGCCGGCATGCGTATAGAAGATACGGAACAGAGGGTGTTTATCACCCCTTCGCTGGTGGACGACTGCCTGGCCTCCACCCCCTCTATCATCACGCTGTACGACCGGGAGGGCGAGCGCGCCTTCACCGTGGGCGGAGACGAGGTGCACTTCGATCCCGGGTCCGCTGCGGTAACCATCCTGGACACCGCTACACGGAAACAGCGCAAGGCGGACACCTCGGACCTGGTGCGTTTCGTAAGGCTCACGGATGCGCTGCCTCATATCGATTTTCAGAGCACGGGCCTCATCAGCGGCGACATACCGGACATCATCTCCGACAGCTATCGTCTCTATATCGGCCTGCAGTACAGCAGCAAGCCGGTCGTGACCGGAACGTTCCGGGTCGAGGGCTTCGCTCCCATGTTCGAGATGCTGGCAGCGGTCCGGGGCAGCGCCCAGGCACTGGCTGACAAACCGCTGGCCATTTTCGATGCCTGCCCCTCCCCTGCCCTCAAATGGAGCCACCTCACGACGCAAAGCCTGATCGATGCGGCCCGGGCCGGCATCCCGTCCGAGCTCATATCCATGGGCATGACCGGTGCGACCTCTCCGGTTACTATCGCCGGCACCCTGGTCCAGCATGTAGCCGAGAACCTGTGCGGCCTGGTGATCTGTCAGCTGGCACAGAAAGGCGCACCCGTCATCTTCGGCGGCTCCCCTTCCAGTTTCGACATGCGGAAAGGCACCACTCCCATGGGGGCTATCGAGACCATGATGATCGATGCCGGATACGCCCAGGTCGCCAAACACCTGGGGCTGCCGACCCACGCCTACATGGGTCTGAGCGACGCCAAGCTCAACGACAGTCAGGCCGGCCTGGAGACCGGGATCGGGGCGGCCCTGGCCGTGCTGGCGGGCATCAACGTGATCTCCGGACCCGGGATGCTGGATTTCGAAAGCTGCCAGAGCCTGGAAAAACTGGTCATCGACAACGAGATCTGCGGCATGGCCCTGAGGCTCGTGCAGGGCATCGAGCAGCGGGACGAGGACCTGGCCCTGCCGCTTTTCGAAGGATTCTCGGCCGGTACTCAGTTCCTGACCATGCCGCACACACGCCGCTGGTACCGGGAAGAGCATATTTTCCCGGACATCATCGATCGGGACACCTATGACGCCTGGGTTTCTGCCGGAGAAAAGGACATCGGACAGCGGGCAGCCGACAGGGTGGAAGAGCTCCTGCGGCAGTCCCCCCCCAACCGGGTGGAACCGGAACTGCAGGGCCGTCTCCGCGCCATCATGCAGGCGGACGCAGAGAAAAACGGCATCGATGCGCTCCCGGGGCTTGACTGAGAGCGAAGAGATCCACATGTGCACCTCGCCTGAGATCCACCACCTGGTCGATATCCCCATCCGCATACCGGAAAAAAAGATCATGCACCGCCTGGGCTACAAGGGCCGCAGCGCGCCGGTCAACCACGGCGTTTCCGAGATGATCAAAGAGCAGGAAGCGCAGTTGGATTCGCTCCTGCACCCGGCAGCCCTCTACCGGATCATCGACTACCAGGAGACGAACCGGCATCCCGTGTTTGCGGAGGCGGAAAAGGTGGCGCTGTGCATCTGCACCATCGGCGAAGAGCTGGAAAATACCAGCGGCGCCCTGATCCGGGACAACGAGATGCTCAAAGGCTTCATCCTGGACTCCTTTGGTTCCGAAGCCGCGGAGGAAACGGCCATCCAAGCGGACCGTATCATCGCCCAGGCGGCACGTGACATGGGCCTCTGGCCCAGCAAAAGATTCAGCGCCGGATACGGCATCTGGGACATCCGCGAACAGGCCTACGTTTTCAGCATGCTTCCGGCGGAAGAGATCGGCGTCCGACTCACGGACACGTTCATGATGGTCCCGCGCAAATCCGTGTCGTTCCGGATCAATTTCTACCTAAACAGGGAACAGACCACGCGCAGGTTCCGCTGAACCTCTCAGAACTTTATTGGCTCAGGTACGGAAAGGGCCGGCAGGCCGTGTTCCTCCAGGACTGCGTTTAGCTCCGCGGCGCCCTCGCCGAGAAGGGTGTTGAGACGCGCGACCTTTTCGTCGGCCATCCGTGTAATCTCTTCCAGCTGAGCTAGGTCAGTCTCGGTGGGTGCGCCCGGGTATCCCGAGATGGACATGCCCAGGAAGGCCATGCGCATGGGGAGGTTCCCGCCGCGGAGGGCCGTCTCGACATCCAAGCGGTAGCCGAAGGGTTTGGGAATGATATCCGCCTCCACAGGCTTGAAGGCCTCCTCGAAACTTCGCAGAGCCGCCCGGACGACTTCCGGCACATCCACATCGCCTGATACAGTTTCTCTCAGCTTGTTCACGCGGGTCCTGAGTCTCCGGGTGGCGGTGACCGCCAGGGCCAGTTTACGGGATAGCCGCAGGGCCCGGACCTGGCTGGCCTCCTGGGCCGTGCGCGATGCCTCATCCAGCTGGAAACGGGGATCGGGGTGGATGATCAGCTTCCTGGTCAGGGTCGTCTCTCCCAACGTGAGCCCCACCGTGTACTCACCCGCCGGCACCATCGGCGGAGCCACCAGCACCATTCCGCCCGTTTTCAGCGGCTGGCCTTCCTCATCCCGGGGCATGTACTGGAGGTTCCAGGTTAAGCGCTGCAGCCCGGCCCTCTTGGGGACCGTTATATCATAGACGGTCTTATCGTCTCGGTCCTTGATCTCGAGTCTGGGCCTCTCATCCGGCTTCTCACGGAAGTAGAGGGCGATGGTCGCACCGGAGACCGGATTCTTGGCTGTGAACACACGCCGGCTGAACATCTCCTGTGAGCTCCCCAGATAATATTTCGTGAAGGGCTGTATGTCGAACAGGTGCATCTCCGCTTCCGCTACGTCCGGACGGAACTGCTGGAGCGCCGAGATGTCGTCCAGGATCCAGATCCCCCGTCCGTGTGTGCCGATGATCAGGTCGTTATCCCGGGGATGGACGGCGATATCGCGGACCGCGACCGTGGGCAGCTTGGTTTTGAGTGGGAACCAGTGCCCGCCGGCATCGAGAGAAGTGAACACGGAGAACTCGGTGCCGACAAAAAGCAAGTCCGGGTTTCGGGTATCCTCTCTGACGACATGGATCCAGCCGAAGGGCAGGTTGCCCCTGATGTCCTCCCAGCTCTGCCCGTAGTCCCGCGTCACGAACAGGTAAGGATCGTAGTCATCGGAACGGTGGCGGTCAAAGGCCGCATAGGCAGTACCGGCCTCGAAGCGGGAGGCCTCGATCCGGGAACACCAGCTGTGAGGGGGGAGGCCGGGGATGTTGCCGACGACATTGGTCCAGGTATGTCCGCCGTCCCGCGTGATCTGAACGTTCCCATCATCCGTGCCGCACCAGATCACACCGGGGACGACAGGCGACTCGGCAGTCGTGATGATGGTGCAGTGGATCTCGGCCCCCGTGTTGTCCGGAGTGATGGAACCTCCCGAGCTCTGGAGCTTGCGCGGGTCATCGGTCGTGAGATCCGGGCTGATCCGGGCCCAGGAATGCCCCATGTCCGTGCTCTTGAACAGGAAATTGCCTCCGGTGTAGATGGTCTTGGAATCGTGGGGGGAAATGTGGATCGGTGAGTTCCAGTTGAAGCGGAAGGGTGGTTCGTCCATGGAAGCCAGGGGCTTGATCGCCTTGCTGATCCGCAGGCGGAGGTCGAAGCGGTAGAGGCCGTTCATCTGGGAGTTCGCGTAAACGATGTGGGGATCCGAGGGATCAGGCTGGCAGTAGAAGCCGTCGCCCCCGCCCACGGTGTACCAGTCCCGGTTGGTGATGCCTGCCACATCCAGGGTGGCGCTGGGCCCTCCCCACACGCCGTTGTCCTGGAGCCCGCAGTAGACATGATAAGGGCTCCGCATGTCATAGCCGATCTGATAGACCTGAGCCAGAGCCATGTGCTTGATGCCGTACCAGTTCTTGCCTCCGTCATAGGAGATATCTATGCCTCCGTCGTTTCCGTCGATCAGGTGGAGCGGATTATGTGGATCGATCCAGAGATCATGATGATCTGGATGGGTGCCCGTAGAGATCAGCCGGAACTTCTTTCCTCCATCACGCGACACATAGGAGCCTCCGGAAAAGACATACACCACGTCTTCGTCTGTGGGATCGATCCGGATCTGGCTGTAGTAGAACGGCCGGAAGTTGATCTGGGTGTAGGTCTTGTTGTCACACATTCGGCTCCAGGTCTCGCCTTTGTCCGAAGAGCGCCAGATCCCCCCGTCCTCGTGTTCGATCAGGCTGTAGACCACGTCGGGATTGCTGCGGGCCACCGCCACCCCGATGCGGCCCAGCGTGCCTTCGGGCAGGTCCCTGATCAGGCGTTTCCATGTGGCGCCGCCGTCGCTGGACTTGTACAGCCCGCTCCCAGGCCCGCCGCTGTAGAAATAGAACGGGAATCGCTGGTGGTCCCAGGCTGCCGCGTACAGTGTCTCGCCGTCTGCCGGGTCCATGGCCAGGTCGGCGATCCCGGTGCTGGGATTGATGTACAGGACCTTGGACCAGGTCTGTCCTCCATCGGTGGTCTTGAATACGCCTCTCTCTTCATTCTGGCCCCAGAGGTGGCCCTGGGCGGCCACAAACACCGTGTCGGGATCCTTGGGATGAATAACGATGCGGCTGATGTGCCGCGTGTCCGTCAGCCCCATGTGTTCCCAGGTCCTGCCTCCATCGGAAGACCTGTAAACCCCGTCACCGATGGTAACACTGTTTCTGGCCGTGGCCTCACCGGTGCCCACCCAGACGATCTCGGGATTGGCCTGACAGACCGCAATGTCGCCGACCGAGACTGTATTCTCTTTCTCAAAGACCGGCGTCCAGGTGGTGCCGTTGTTCACGGACTTCCACACCCCGCTGGGACCAATGGCCGCGTAGATGATCCAGGGGGTATTTTCCACCACCTCGATGTCCACGACGCGGCCGCCCATGTTGGCGGGGCCGATGCTCCGCCACTGGAATTTCTGGAACAGGTCTTCAAACCGTGGGTTTTCCTGGGCCGACGCGGCCCCAGGGACGGCTGCCATGCCTGAAAGCAGAGCCAGAAACGTAACACATGTCATAAATCTTTTGCTCATGCGTCCTCCTCTAAAATCGTAACTATGCCGGATCCTCCGAGAGGGCCCTATTACACACCCCTTCATTTAACCTGAATAATTCATAAAAAATGTCGATATTCAATATAATACACGTGATATTAAGGGATTATATGAGTTTTTTCGGTGGGCACACAGATAACTTTGCTCTCCCATTGTTATATTCTATTCTAATCGACATTTTTTCATACCCCGGTAAACTAGACTCGTGAATTATCCAGGTTCACTAACCCACTACTTTATTATATAATAATATAGTAATCTTTCTTGTTTGCCGATTTGGAGGGAGACGAAAACATGAACCAAAGAAAGCTGAAAAAAATCGCATATGTCCTGCTCGGAT
>JAUXEH010000278.1 GCA_030620655.1 Candidatus Aminicenantota bacterium
CGACTAAACCTAATGGACTGTTTTGAGCGCGGTACGCTTGAACAGGTTCTAAAGTAGTGTGGCTTTGTCCCCCTGACAAAGCCCGCCCGAAGGGGCCGGGCCCCAGATGAAGCACTCTCCGTGCCTCTTCCTTTCATTACTTCTCGTATAAGTTACTGATTTTATAGGCTTAGCTGGGGAAAATTGGTGGGGTGAGTGAGGGGTCTCGAACCCCCAACCTCTGGATCCACAATCCAGTGCTCTAACCTATTGAGCTACACTCACCACCGAGGTTCCCAGATTTTCGCAATTTTCGAGGTTATTGTCAATACCAGGGAGAGGGGCTGGCTTTACTGCTGCTCGATGAGGTTGAGGACGTCGGCCGAATCCCGCCAGCGCTCCCGGACCTTGATCTGAATGTCGAGATACACCTTGGCGTCGAGGATCTCCTGGATCTCCTTGCGGGACTCCACGCCAATGGATTTGATGACGCTTCCCTGCTTGCCCAGGATGATGATGCGGTGGGTGTCCCTCTCCACGATGATAACGGCCTTGATGTACTTGCGGGGCTGCTTGATCTGCTTGGCGTCGGGCGTTTCCCGGTCCTCGATCCGGTCCACGTACACGGCGGTGGTGAAGGGGAGCTCCTGCCGGACCTTGTTCAACACCTTCTCCCGGATGATCTCCGAGATCAGGAAGCGTACGGACTGGATGGTGATGTCGTCGTCGGAGTAGAGCTTATCCGCCTCGGGCAGGTGCTTGAGGATGTTCTCCTCCAGGACGTCCAGGTTGGTGCCCTTCAAAGCCGATATGGGGATGATCTCGGCAAAGGGAAGCAGGTCCTTGTAATGATCGATGATCAGCAGGATCTTGCCCTTCCGGGTGATGTCGACCTTGTTGATAAGCAGGAACAGAGGTGTCGATGTCTTTTTCAGGGTGTCGATCACGAACTGGTCGCCGTGCCCGAACTTGAGTGTACAATCAATCAATAGACACAGCAGGTCGGCCGTCTCCAGCGAGGAGTACACGAAGTTCATCATGCGGCGGTTGAGCTTGTGCAGGGGCTTGTGGATGCCCGGGTTGTCGATGAAGATGATCTGCCCCTTGTCCGTGGTCTTGATGCCCAGGATGCTGGTGCGGGTGGTCTGGGGCTTGTCGGAGATGATGGCCACCTTCTCGCCGATCATGTGGTTGATGAGGGTCGATTTGCCGGAGTTGGGACGGCCGATCAGGGCCACGTATCCGACTTTTGTTTTCATGAGATTGCTTCGCTTTGCTCGCAATGACAGTTAAGATCGCTGCGAGTCTGCCTTCTTGATGCGGAGCTTGGTGATCCGCTTCTGGTCCACTTCCAGGATCTCGAGCGACAGCCCCTTGATCTCGACCTTTTCACCGGCCTCGGGGAGGCGCCCCAGGGCATGCGTGATCAGGCCGCCCACCGTGATGTAATCGTCGTCCTCCAGCTCCAGGTCGAAGAGGTCTTCCAACTCCTCCACCTCCACATCGCCCAGCACGATGTAGGTATCCGCCTCCTCGGGGATGATCTGGACCTCGTCCATGTCATACTCGTCCTGGATCTCGCCCACGATTTCTTCCATGAGGTCTTCCATGGTGACCAGGCCCGAGACCCCACCGTGTTCGTCCACCACGATGGCCAGCTTCTGCTTGCGTTTCTGGAACTGTTTAAGGAGCTCGGCCACCTTCATGGACTCGGGGATGAAATACACGGGCCGGAGCAGGGGCTCCAATGACTGGGCCTTGAAGCGGTCCGCCGAGTACTCCAGCAGGTCTTTGGCGATGATGTTCCCTTCGATGTTGTCGATCCTGTCCTTGTAGACCGGGATGCGCGAGTGTTTTTCTTTGATGACGAGTTCCCTCAGCGTCTCGATGCTGGCGGTCCTGGGGATGCAGATCATGGACACTCGGGGCGTCATGATCTCGCGCACGATGGTGTCCCCGAATTCGACCACGCTTTTCAGCAGGTCGCCTTCCTCCTTCTCGATGATGCCTTCCTCTTCCGCCTCCTCGATCAGGGCGTCGATCTCATCCTCTGAAGCTTCCCTCTGCTCTTCGGGCTCCTTCTCCGCTCCGCGCTCCTGCACCGCCCACAGCAGCGGTTTCGTGGCATAGTAGGGCAGCTTGAAGGAGGACAGGAAAAAGATCAGGATCTGACGGTTGTAAGCAGAGTTTAGCCACCGCGGGATCATTTCGAAGAAAACCAGGTAGACGGCGATCAGGCAGAGGAACAGCCAGAGGGGCCACTGCTGCAGCCGGGGAAAGAGCAGATAGAGCAGCACGATGAAGCCGATCAGGAAGAAGTTGCGAACCAGCGCAGCGGAAGTTTTGAGCTCGTCATATATATCCAGGATCCGGCCGCGGAAATCCTTGTCCCGGTCTTCCAGGATCCGGCTCAGCGAGATCCTGGAGGAGGCCTCGAGTGCGACCTTGAACAGGGAGTACAGGAACGCCGCCACGAAGCTCAGGCCCAATCCCACCCACATAAACGCGTCAGAGTTCATGGCTCTCTTCCAACCACCTGGCCCGGACCGTTTCCTCTTCCTCTTCCAGGCCCTCGAAGTGTTCGAACCCCCTCAGATGCAGCAGCCCATGGATCACGAGAAACTCCACCTCCCGCTGCAGAGAATGGCCCTGCGACCGGTTCTGCCGGGCGGCATAGGGGACGGATATGATGATGTCACCCAGATAGTATTTCCCATCCGGACCCATGTCCCGGATGGGGAAGCTCAGTACATCGGTGGGCGCGTCTTTGTTCATAAACCTCCGGTTCAGGGCCCGCATGGGCGCGTCGTTGATCAGGGCCAGGGTCACCTCCGCGTCGGGGATCCCATACGTACGGAGCAGCTTCCCCAACAGGTCATGCAGCCTGGCTGTGTCTATGTCATGCCGTTTCTGCTGGTCAAGAATTTCGATCATGGTTGTTTTTGCTGCCGGCCGGTTTGGGCGGTATTTTCTCGAATTCGAAACCCGGGTACTCCACACGCGGATGGTAGATGGTGTCCAGGGTGGACAGAAATGAATTGGCCGCCAGCTTGAGCTCGGAGAGCGAGAAGGAGCTCTCGTCCAACTGGCCGTCCTGCAGGCTGGAGTTGAAGATCTCGGTGATGAGCCGCTTCAGGTTGGGCTTGGTGGGTTTCTTGAGGCTCCGGGAGGCCGCCTCCACCGAGTCGGCCAGCATGACCAGCGCGGCCTCTTTGGTCCGGGGTCTGGGACCCGGGTAGCGGTAGCTTTCCTCTCCGATGGTCTGCATCTCCGGATCATACTCGACCTTGGCTTTCTCGAAGAAGTAGCGGACCAGGGAATTGCCGTGGTGCTGGGCGATGATGTCCTTGACGCGTCTGGGCAGGTGGAGCTTGGCGGCCTGATCCACTCCCTCTTTGACGTGGTTGATGATCACCAGGCTGCTCATGCTGGGCTTGAGGTCCCGGTGCATGTCGAAATTGCGCGTTCGGTTCTCGATGAAGTATTCCGGACGTTTGATCTTGCCGATGTCGTGGTAGAGCGCGCCGGCCTTGACCAGCATGGGATCGAGACCGATGACTTCAGCCGTCTCTTCCGCCAGGGAAGCGACCACCAGTGAGTGATGGTAGGAACCGGGCGCCTCCATGGCCATCTTCCGGAAGATGGGGAGCTCGGAATTGGTCAGTTCGACCAGCTTGGCCGGGGTCACGATGCCGAACATGTTCTCCAGGACCGGGAGGAGGAGAAACGCCAGGGCGCTGCTCATCACACCGCCCAGGATCCCCATGAACACCTCGCTGAGATAGGGCTGCAGCGAAGTGATGCCTCCCTGGAGCAGATGGAAGGACGTGATGGCGGCGACATTCACCGGTGCGATCAGCAGGATCCCGGCCCGCAGCACGGGTGTGCGTGTGGGTTTTCCCAGGAGCTTTACCCCCAGAATGGCCGCGAATCCGCCCACCAGCGTAAAGATCATCAGCAGCTCGGAGTTGAACAGGAAGCCGGACAGGATGCTGCTGAAGATCACCAGGAAAAGCGCGAGATGAACCCCGGCCAGAAATGTGATCAGCAGCGTACCCATCTGGAGAGGGAAAGCATAGCGGTAGCTTTCCGCGTAGCTGAAGAAGGTCAGCCGCGCGTTCTGGCTGAAAAGGTCGGACAGGTAGCCGGACACTTTGTAGAGCAGCAGGGTGATGATGAGGATGGAGCCCATCAGGATGAAGCTGTTGAGGGCGTCTGTGGTGTCTCTTCGGGACTGGAGGTAATAGAGAAGCCCATAGAGGAGCAGGGAGAAGAGGATCAGCGAGCCTGCGAAATTGATCAGCCACGCGGGCCTGGCGCTGAGGTTCTGGTTGTAGACGCGGATCTGATTGAGGATATCATCGGTCACCTCATCCCCTTTGCGGATTATGACCTTCCCCTTTTTCATGGTGAAGTAGGATGGGTCTACACTCCGGCGGGCTGCCTCTTTGCGTGTTGCCGTCTC
>JAUXEH010000427.1 GCA_030620655.1 Candidatus Aminicenantota bacterium
GCCCGGCTATGACATCGGACGTCTCAAAGCCCAGATCCCCGATTTCCTGGACCGGCACCGGGGAGAGGACTATCACAAATCCAACACCCTGCACTTCCAGCGGCTCACCGACATCCACCTGACCTCCCACCTCGATTCCGAGATCGAGCCTAACAGCAGCATCGTGTATGTCTACATCTTCTCTGCCATCGCCCTGTTCGTGCTGCTCATCGCCTGCATCAACTTTATGAACCTGTCCACGGCCCGCTCCTCCATCCGGGCCCGGGAGGTGGGCATGCGCAAGGTGGTAGGTGCCCAGAAGTCGCATCTTATCCGGCAGTTCTTGAGCGAGTCCCTGGTGCTGGCGTTTCTCGCCCTGATCCTGGCCGTGATCATGGTCGTGATCGCACTCCCCGCCTTCGGCCGCTTTGTGGAGCGGGACCTGTCCCTGAGTTTCATGCAGAGACCGGAGCTGTTCCTGGGGCTCCTGCTCATCGCCGTATTCGTCGGCCTGTTGGCAGGAAGTTATCCGGCTTTCATCCTCTCCTCCTTCCGCCCCGTCCAGGTGCTCAAGGGCGCACGCGGGCCGGCGGGCCGGGATTCCCTGTTCCGAACCGCCCTGGTCATATTTCAGTTCTCCATCTCGATCATCCTGATCATCTCGGTGGCGGTGGTCTTCCAGCAGCTCCGCTACAGCCGCAGCAAGGGCCTGGGATTCAACCAGGAGCAGGTCGTGGTGCTGCCGACCTCAAGCACCATACAGCAGCGATTCGAATCCCTGCGCACGCAGCTCCTGGCGCACCCCGGGATGGTTTCGGTGGCGGCCGCGCGGCGTGTCCCTTCCGGACGGCTGCTCGACTCCTCGGGCGCCCGGGTCATAAGCGGGACGGGTGAGCGCCCCGTCAACTTCCGCATCGCATTTGTCCGGGTGTCGCATGACTTTATCCCCACCTTCCAGATGGAGATGGCGGCCGGTCGCAACTTCTCCCGGGAGTTCCCCACCGACCTCAAGGAGGCCTTCATCCTGAACGAAGCTGCGGTAAGCAAGCTCGGCTGGACTCCGGAAGAGGCCGTCGGCCTCTCGTTCGGATACGGATCCAGGACCGGAAAGATCATCGGCGTGGTGAGGGACTTCCACTTCGAGTCTCTGCATCAGGAGATCGCCCCCATCGTGTTCTACCTGCAGCCCGACTACCGGCACGTGGTCGTGCGCGTCCGGGCGGACGATATCCCCGGGACCATGGCCTTCCTCAAGGAGCGTTGGGACGAGCTGCGGCCCAACTACCCGTTCGATTACTTTTTCATCGATGAGAACTTCGACAGCCTCTACCGCACCGAGGAAAAACTGGGGCAGGTGTTCGGTGTATTCTCGCTGCTGGCCGTCTTCATCGCCTGTCTCGGGCTCTTCGGGCTGGCCTCATTCACGGCCGAAAGGCGCATCAAGGAGATCGGTATCCGGAAGGTGCTGGGCGCACCCGCGGCCGGCATCGTCCTGCTGCTCTCGCGGGATTTCACGAAATGGGTGCTGGCGGCCAACCTGATCGCCTGGCCGGTCGCCTACTATGCCATGAACCGCTGGCTGCAGAACTTCGCCTACCGCACGGACATTCCGTTCGGCCTGTTCCTGCTGGCCGGGGCGCTCGCCCTCGCCATCGCCCTGCTGACTGTGAGCTACCAGACACTGAAGGCCGCCCTGGGGAATCCAGCCGACGCCCTCCGCTACGAGTGACGACCCCTCTTCATATTACATGCGGCGGGAGTGTATCTCGGGAAAAGGGAAGAGTCCCGATTCCACCCGGGCGGTGCTCAGGACTTCGCACGCCCGCCTCACCACGTCGGGGAAGGACGCAGCCACATTGCGACTCTCTGACCTGTCCGCGCTCAAATCATAGAGCTGCACGGTGTGGTCGGCATCGTCCCTCTTCAAGCCCATGCGGACAGCCTTCCAGTCTCCCAGCCGCACCGCCTGCTGCCCCCCATAGGCCGGGAACTCCCAGTAAAGATGCGCGTGAGCTTCCTGCCGGCCGGCTCCCAGGAGTGTGGGTGCGAAGCTGAGGCCGTCGCTCCTTCCGGGTGTCGACGCACCTGTAATGTCGCACAGCGTCGGGAGCAGATCCCAGAAGGCGCACACGTGGTCTGAGACCGTGTCCCTGGGGACACGCCCGGGCCAGCGGGCGATCAGGGGCA
>JAUXEH010000414.1 GCA_030620655.1 Candidatus Aminicenantota bacterium
ATCCTCCCGAAGCCGCCAATATTGCGGCCAAGAATGAGAGGGGCCTCACCAGGTTTTTGTTCCGGACGGGCAGAGTTGCCTGAGCCGCCGCCCATCCCAGGACAGGAAGCCCAATAAGGAAGACGGGATTCAGGGTGCCGCCCCGGAAGTGGGCCATGACATAGACAAATGCCAAACCCAGGAGCACGGGAGACAGGCTGACCCACATCCCGGCCAGGGCCGACCTCCGCCGCTGAGAGGCAAACGCGGGGAGATGCCGGAGCCAGCCACTCGAACCGAGGAAGATCCTGGGTGCGGCCTGCACGGCGAACATCCAGACGAAAACAGCGGAAGCCGTCGCCAGAGGCCAGCCTCCGCTTTGACCCAGCCCGAAAATCAGAACCGCGAAAAACTCCGGACGCAGGAACACATAGAGCGCCAGGAAGACGGCTGCCACAGGAGCCAGCCTGCGCAGCGCGAGCCGCGCCCCCACCCTGAGGTGGAACCGGAACAAAATGTAAAAGGCCGGGCCGCCTCCCGAAACAGGAGCCGGCGGATCAGGGAGTGAAGCATCTCGTGGTTTCGCCATGAGCGGTTGCAGGTACATATTGTATCAGATACCATGTGTATTGACGACACGGATGCCCTGTGTTACGTTTCCTAAAACCCAGGGGAAGAGAAACCGTTGCAGCCGGGAATCGATCCCCAAGGAGGGAACCATGAGGTCGAGGATATCTCCCTTTACGAAAACCTGTTTTGTCGCACTCTGTGTCTGTTTTCTGAGCACTTTTGCGATCACGGCCCCGGCCGGAGAAGCAGAGATCAGGGTGCTGGATACGGACACATTCTTCGAGATGGAGTCTATCGGCAGTCCCGCCATCTCGCCGGACGGGACGCAGATCATATTCTCCCGATTCCGCATCGACAAGGTGAACGACCGCTCGCGCAGCAACCTGTGGATCGTGGATGTGGAAGGGAAGAGGCTCAGGGAGCTGACGCACGGGAACTGGCGGGACTCCTCACCAACCTGGTCTCCAGATGGCAAGCGGATCGCCTTCCTCTCCGACCGGGATGGCACCACCCAGATCCACATCCTGTGGCACGACACACGGGAGGTGGCCCAGCTCACCCATCTGGAGCGAGCGCCGCGAGGGATCCGCTGGTCCCCGGATGGAGAACAGCTGGCCTTCTCCCTGTTTATCCCGGACACATCACCCATCCTCGCGATCGACATGCCTGCCAAGCCCAGGGGCGCTCAGTGGGCGGAGCCGGCCGTGCTCATCGACCGCATCTCCTGGCGGAACGACGGCCGCGGCTTCATTCCCAGGGGCTGCGAGCACATCTTCACGATCGACGCGGAGCTGGGCGGAACGCCGCGGCAGGTCACCTCAGGGGCCAATCTCCACTACCCCATGCAGCAGTCACCGCGGCATCCGGTGCAGGCGGAGTGGTCGGCCGACGGCCGGACCATCTTCTTCAGCGCAGTGCGCAAGCCGCATGTAGACTACATGAACGGCGATTCCGAGATCTATGCCGTCGACCTCGATACACTGGAGGTCACGACCCTGACCGACCGCTTCGGGCCGGACCGCAATGCGCTCGCCTCCCCGGACGGGAAGTGGCTAGTGTACATGGGCTTCGACGAAAAAAGGAAGTCCCACACCTTCCTCGACTTCTATCTCATGGACACACGGGGCGGGCAGAAGCGGCTCCTGGCCGGCGGCCTGCCTGACACGCCCTCCAGCGTGACGTGGGACCGCTCGAGCTCGGGAGTCTACTACCTGATGACGGAAAAGGGGACCTGCAACCTCTACCACGCGTCCCTGAACGGAAAAATCCGGAAGGTCACAACAGGCGATCACTATCTTTCCGGGCTCTCCCTCGCGCGGAACGGCAGGGCGGTCACGCGAATCTCCGATCCCCACACCGCCGGCGTGCTGGCGACTTTAGACATGGAAGACCCCGGCTGTGTCCAAAAGCTGGTCGACGTGAACGACGACATCCTGACCGGGATCACACTCGGTCCGGTGGAGGAGCTCTGGTTCAAGTCCCCGGACGGATTGGACCTGCAGGGCTGGCTGATCAAACCGGCGGAGTTCGATCCCGACAAGAAGTACCCCCTGATTCTCTGGATCCACGGCGGCCCCCAGGCGATGTATTCCGTAAGCTTCAACTGGTCCTTCCAGAACTTCGCAGCCCTCGGGTATGCGGTCTTCTACATGAACCCGCGTGGGAGCACCGGCTACGGCCAGGATTTCGTGGACGGCATCCAGTATGCCTACCCGGGCAAGGACTACGACGACCTCATGGCCGGGGTGGACACTGTGATCGCCAAGGGCTTCATCGACACGGACAACCTGTTCGTGTGCGGGTCCAGCGGCGGCGGTTGCCTCACGGCCTGGATCGTGGGCCACACGGACCGCTTCCGGGCGGCCGTGTCCATGGCGCCGATCATCAACTGGTATTCCTTTGTGGGAACAACGGACGGCTATCACTTCCACCGTGGTTTC
>JAUXEH010000391.1 GCA_030620655.1 Candidatus Aminicenantota bacterium
TTCCGCAGCCAGATACTGGACGGTGAGGTCATGTTCCTGGTCTCGGAATTCGACAGTCTGCTGGGTTTCATGGACTTCTTCGCTTTGATGGGATTGACGACCTGGGTGGAGAACGTGTCCTGGTTGGAACTCATGCTGCCCCGCTACGAGGGATTCTGGTACCGAGTCGGGCAGTGGTTCCGAGCGGCCATCTGACGCGTTTTTTTGGTTTGACATTTCGGCCGCATCTCCTTATCTTATGTATGCTGGGGGTTTGGAGAGATGTCTATGTTTGCCCGCACGTTAAGGATACAGACAGCGGCCGATCAGATCGATGCGGCGGCCATGCTCTTTGAGGAGAGTGTCATCCCGCTCTGCAAGAGCCAGAAGGGATTCGTGGGTGCGGAATACCTGGCTGACCGTCAAACCGGAGCCAGCCTCCTGATCACCATCTGGAAGAGTGAGGAGGACCTGCTGGCCAGCGAGCGCAGCCGCTTCTTCCAGGAGCAGGTTGCGAAATTCATCGGGTACTTCACCTCCCCGCCCGTCCGTGAATCCTTCGAAGTGGTCCTGCTCGACCTGCGCTAGAGCAAGAATATTTTGATCGCCGCGCCGGCCGCCACCACCAGGATCGCGACCATCAGTACGATATTCCAGAGGGTCCCCTTGAGCCCCTGATTCCTGTCCGGGCCGAGATAGCTGCGCTTATTCTGCAGGATAAAAAAACCGATGTATGCGACGGGCATCATGACCAGGTTGAAGGAGGATACGGCCACCGGCAGCCAGAAGGGGAGGGCATAGAACGCGCCCAGGATGCCGATGTTGGCGACCATGGTGCTCATTCGGTAGCGCCAGCCGCTGAACTCGAAGTGGAACATCTCGCTCAGGACGTACCCGCAGAGGAGCATCTCAATGACAATGGTCGTGAAACACATGCTCAGGATCCCGAACGAGAACACGATCCTGCCGAGTGAGAGCCCGATGAGGGGCTGCAGGGCATGGGCCGCGTCCACGGCGGTTTTGACCTGTATGCCCTGCGTGTGCAGCGTGTTGGCAAAGGCGATGGCCACAAAGCTGGTGGCCAGCACAAAGGGCAGGAACATGGACGTACCCAGGTCGAAGTTCTTGAGACTCCGGTGCTCCTTTCCCCACCCACGGGCCAGGAGAGTATAGGGGTAAAGGAAAGTCATGTTGACGCCCACGGCGGCCCCCAGCTGCCCCAGCACGATGGTGATCCCCGCTTTGTCTCTCGGGATGTGAAACGTGAAGAATCCACGGAACAGCTCCCCCCAGTCGATGCCGGTCTTGATCACGACCAGCAGGAAGGCCAGGACCATGAGCATCAGCATGGTTTTGAGGATGCGTTCGAAGCGGCGGATGGCCTTCCGGCTTCCGCTGGCGTAGCTCCAGCAGACCGCGGTCCCCAGGACCAGGAGGGTGAGTGCGATCGCTCCTGGGGGGACGGCGAGGCCGGCGACCGCGAAGATGTCCTTGAACACAGCGGTTCCCAGGGAGTACTGAGGAAACTGCCACACCACCGAGGCTAGGAAGACGTTGAAACCCCATATCAGGGCCACCGCCGGGTGAAGCTCTTTCCAGAAGACGCCATAGGGTCTGGCCCGGGTGGTGAGCACCTGGTGCCCGATAGCGGCGAAGACCATGACTCCCAGGAACATGGCCACAGGTGGAACCCAGAGAAGGCGGTAGCCGAAGACGGAGCCGGCAAAGATGGCCGAACTGGCGGAGCCGGCGCCCAGGGTCAGGGCGCTCTGCATCCATCCCGGCCCGGATAGGCCCCAGTAACCCTTCCAGCGCTGCCAGAAATGAGGGCGCGAGTCGATCTCCCGGAGCTGTTTTCGTTCCGCTGCGAGGGCTTCCGGGTCCCGGGTCTCCACCATGGGGAGCCCTCTCTGGAGGTGTCCGGATCGATCTGTGTTCATCATCACGCCTTTATCGCCGAGAAGACGGCGGCATTGTCCATCCCTGCCAGGGCCTGCATGTTAGTTTGAATGACCTGTTTCTCTTGGCGGTAATTCCCAAGCAGGGAATTGAGCTTAGCCATGATGTTTCTCCCCTCCAGGCCGTCTCTCACGTCCGTCAGGTATTGGGACTGGTCGAACACTTCAAGCAGTTCAGGGTATTTGGAGGCCCAGCCGATCACCAGTGCGGGGACCCCGTTCTTGTACGCATGAACGACAGCATGATAACGTGAGGAGATGATAAATTCAAAACCTTTGATCAGCGCTTCCATCTCCACGACATCGAATTCTCTCTCGATGAGGTGGACTCCGGGCTTCCCGCCTGTCTGATGATAGATTTCTTTGGCCGTGGGAGAGTCGATCTCTCCGGTGTGACTGAAGATATAGACCCGCTTCCCTTGCTGGAGTAGAACATCGATCATATCCTGGTATATTCGGTACATCTCTCTGCTGTCCGTCCGCTCCATGACCCGCAGGTTGGGGATGATTCCCACAGCCGGGGATTCGACATGCGGCGGCTCGCGGCTGTCGGTGCTCCTGTATATGTTCTTCAGATCGTATCCCTTGTTCAGGAGGACCATGTCGAGGTGGGGGTGGGGAAACACATTGTGCTGGGTGAATTGGCCCACAGCCTCCAGGCTCGAAGCCTCGCGCGCGAAGATCATCTCCGGATAGGCCAGCAGCCGCCGCATTTGGGGGAAGATAAGCGTCTTTTGTGTCCGGGAGAAATCAAAGGGCCCGAAAGACTGCGGGAATATGTAGAAAGGGACGCCGAATTTGCGCGCGATCATGATGTTGGAGAGATAGTGGAGGGAGACTCGGAAGGGCCATTGAGAGGACAGAGAAAA
>JAUXEH010000137.1 GCA_030620655.1 Candidatus Aminicenantota bacterium
CCGAAGGGTAAAGAATGCCGATGATTATTATGAGTTTTATAAAGGAAATATCGACATTCTTTATGAATAATTCAGACACCTGATTATTCACGGGCCGAGATTGGTATAGCGACAAGGAAGTGGCTCATGAGCTGTAGTGTACTACTGCGATTGGGCCACGACGATGTCGATGTGCTGAGATCGGCTCGCCAGGAGGGTAAGAATTGCCGATGATTTTGGAGGGATTTTATAAAGGAAATATCGGCAATTCTTATGAATAATTCAGGTATTAAGGAGGAGACCGATGGCCGATTTTCTTATCATAGGAGCGGATGCGGCCGGATTGTCCGCGGCCGTCCAGCTCAAGCGAAGATTGCCCGGTACAGAGATCAAGGTCATCAACAAGGGCCGGATCATCTCCTACGGCGCGTGCGGCATCCCCTATGTCATTTCCGGGGACATCTCCGGATCTCAGAAGCTGGTGCACTTCACCCCTGAGAGTTTTGAAAAGGAACGGGGGGTGCCCGTGCACATCCTGCAGGAAGCCGTGGACGTGTTTCCCCAAGAGCACACGGTCGAGATCCGGGATTTGAACACGGGAGAAACATACCGGGAAGCCTATGGGAAGCTCCTGATCGGCACAGGAGCCCGGCCCGTTCGGCTGCCGTTTATCGATTATGCCCTGGAGGGGGTGTTCAACCTGCACACCATCGAGGACCTTGATCGTGTCCTCCTGTTCCTGGAGGAGGAGAAGCCGGGGGAGGCCGCCATCATCGGGGCCGGCAACGTCGGCCTGGAGCTGGCCGAGGCCCTGTCTCACAAGGGGATCCGGGTCCGGATATTCGACATCGCGCCGGAGCCCGCCTTCCAGTGGCCGCCCCTGATCCGCAGGGCCGTGGCCGGGAAGATCAAGGAGAAGGGGATCGACTTTCTGGGGGGGACCGCGATCCGGTCGCTGGAAAGGCGAAACGGACGCCTTTCCCTGGGCACAGACGATGCCGCCGCTTATGAGGCGGACGTGGTATTCTCGGTCGTGGGTACGGTGCCGGCCACAGAATTCTGCCGTGACAAGCTCAACGCCAAAAAAAACGGGGCCCTCTTTGCGGACCGGCGCGGCCAGACCTGTGATCCGGACATCTACGCTGCCGGAGACTGTGCCTCCGTGTATCACCGCCTCCTGGACCGGAACGTCTATTTCCCTCTGGGATCCACCGCCAACAAGATGGGCCGCATCGCCGGCATCAACATGGCCGGAGGGGACATCCTGTTCCCGGGGATCGTCGGCACCCAGATCCTCAAGTTCTTCGAGCTGTCCCTGGCCAAGACCGGGCTCAGTCAGGAGGAGGCCGAAAAGGAAGGATTCCGGGCTCGGCGGTTCTCCGCTGCCCGGCCGGATAAGGCCGCCTATTTCCCGGGGGCTGCACCGGCCAAGGTCGAGGTCGTGTGCGAGGAGGATTCCGGCGTGCTCCTGGGCGCTGCCGCGGTCAGCGAAACCAATGCCGCCCAGTTCATCGATGCGGCGGCCGTGGCAGTCTTTGCGGGCATGGGCATCGAGGACCTGGCATGGTTCGATTCCGCCTATGCGCCTCCCTTCGCGCCGGTGTGGAACGCGCTGGTATCGGCCGCCCTCAAGTCCTCCAAAGCGTGACCATGGGGCCGTCCATCGATGCCGGCCACTTGACACATGAACCGAGCCCCCCTACAGTAGGAATATCTCTGGAGGAAGTGTGTCCGAGGAGGAAACCATGCGTGTGAAGCCTGTACCATCCCAAGGGAGGCTTTTTTGGACAGCCGGGCTCTGCCTCTGCCTGGGGCTCTGGGGACATGTTCTCGGTTTCGCCCCGGCTGGGCAGGACGGCGCTGACCAGGAGGCCCTGATGGATACGGCCGGGAGGCCCAAGGTCCTGCTTCTGGGGGTGGGCGACAGCCTGACACAGGGGACCATGGACGCGGTCAACAACAAGACCAACACCCAGAATGCCTTCCTCCAACGGGTCTGGAAAATGCTGCGCAAGTCCGGGCGGAGGGTGAAGTTCGTACAGCCCTTCCTCTCAAACACGGGCGACCGCCTGAATCCGAACAGCGTCCCCTCCAACCTGGGGGTGGACGGGGAGGACATATTCTCCCTGGTGGGCCTGGAATACGGGAAGCGGGTGGGGGCGGCCACGAACGATCCCGTCGACCATTTCTTCTGCAACCAGCCCGAGCCCTATCTTTTAAAGGACATGCACGACAAAGTCCTCTATCCCATCAATCTGAAGGCCGGGAAGGACGTGACCCAGCTGGATGCCCTGATCTGGCGCCTCAACAACCGCACCATCCCGGCGGTGGTCTGTTTCTGGGTGGGAAACAACGATTCGGGGATGGCGGCCCTGGGGCTGGGTGGCAAGAACCCGGAGTTCCTTCCCATCCCCTATCAACAGATCAAGTCCAAGCTCGATTTCAGCCTGCAGTTCCTGCTCGATTACGGCTTGAGCCGGGGGGACGTCTCGTTCTCCCCCTACACACCGGACAACATATCCCGCAACCTCACCGACGAGGTGGATTTCATCGCGCAGTATGACAACGTGATGCTTCGCCTCAACAGCGAGGCCGACCTGACCACGGCGGACATCTTTTTATGCACCTTTCCCTATTACTGCGATGTCGGCTATCTCTTCGACCGCGAGGACCTGGCGTTCTATCTGAACAGGGATGGTTATCAGGTCCCCGAGTTTGGGGGGCGGGTCTCGCTCCTGACGTTTTTCTGCATGTATGCCCTGCAGATGAGCAATGAGACACAGGCTCTGGACCGGATCCTCCAGCAGGAACACGATGTCGTGCTTTCCCTGACCGACTCCCGTGAGTACCCGGCCATCAAGTCCCGCATCGATGCCTTCAACCGTATCGCCAAGTCACAGCCCGGCGTCCACATCATAAAGACCGGGAGGAAGCTTAACAGACTCTTCAACAGGGGGCTGAATGTCAACGGGACCAAGCTGACCCGGAGCTGGGGGAGGGGCGGCTCCTTTTCCATTGACGGCGTTCATCCCGGTCACACCGTACACGCGCACATCGCCAACATCATACTCAAACGGATGAACAGGAAACTGAAGATCAAGGCCCCCCTCAACGACCTGGTCCCGATCATGAAGGCGGATCCGTATGTGGATCATGACGGCGACGGCTGGGTGAAGGGGCCCCCGGGTGAGGGCTTCGGCAGCACCCGGATCCTGTATCTGCTGAAAGATGCGGACGGGGACAATGGGACGGACCCGGAGGGAAAGGCCATGATCGACCTCTTGACACCGGATGAGGTCTGGGAGCTTTTCTCGGACGCCCTTCTGGAGCAGGTTATGGACATCCCCGCCATGCGGACCGAGGCCCAACGGCTCGGGATATGGCCCATCAAGAAGGAGTGAGATACAGGGCGTAAAAGCCGCGGTTGGGTTCCGTTCAGGGCTGTTTCACCCTGAATGCCAGTACCCGGTTCCCGTACAGGGTCGGAACGACGAGCAGGTTCTTCCCGGGAATGAATTCAAAATCCGCCAGGGTGAGCTTGGCATCCATGGTGTTTAGGAGTTCGATCTTTTCCCCGGAAGCGAGGACCTTGTAGATCCGGCCGTTCCAGTCTCCCATGAGATAGCTGCCGTCGTCCAGCGCCTGGACGCCATCCATGACCGCCCCGCTTCCCAGTCGCAGCAGGACCGTGACACTCTTGTCGGCCGGATCCACGGCCTTGAAACAGCCGTCTCCCGAAGTGCCCACGATCAGGCGGCGGCCGTCCCAGAGCAGGCCGTTGGGATTGGGCAGCGTGTCGCTTTCCAGCCAGACCTCGACCGTGCCGTCCCGGAACCGGTAGATGGCGTGCCGCTGCGAGTCGGAGACGTAGAGCTCCCCCGATCCGCCCACGGCCACATCATTGGGGAACAGGGCGCCGGGGATGGGATATCGTTCGACCACGGAGCCGGCGGCGATGTCGACGGCCACCAGATTCTTGCGCTCAACCGCGTACAGGCGTGAGCCGGCCAGGGCGAGGCCCGTCGGCTTGTCCAGCCCCGTGACCCATTTGCGCTCGATAACCTTGCCTTCCAGGTCCAGCTGGGAGATATAATCCGCCCCGAAATTGGAGACGTAAAGGGCATCGGAGGCCGGGTCATAGCAGGCCGACTCAGGGGCCGCCAGACGTGATGAGGCCTCCCAGGCACCTTCGATGGACTCATGCAGCCACACCGCTTCCCCGCGCAGAGGCCCGAGCCGGCACATGAATCCCCAGCCGCCGAAGACCTCGCTCACCATGAGCAGGAGCTCATTTTTCCCCTTCTGAAGGGGCAGGAAGACCGCGTCGTGCAGGCCTACGATGCCGTGAAAGTCCGGATCCCGCCGCCGGAACTCGCTGTTGCCGCGGAAAAGGATCTCCCCGTTCAGGAAGACGCTGATCTCATCGCTGTAGCCGAAGGTCAGCTTTTTCAGCTTCTCGCCTTGGGAGTCTATGACGGTCCGCGCCAGCACACATTCCGGCGTGGACCCGGTTTTGCGCACATGGGGCGCGATGTCCACCAGGCCCGTGGCCGCGCCCTTTATGTTCTTCCACTCGATCCCGGGCAGATCCTGCTGATCGGGGTGGACCTCGCGGTTGATCTCTGTGACGCTGAAAGGCTGCGACAGTTCCCAGTCCATGAGCATGCCTTCCCGTGTGATGGGCGGAGGCGGGGGATCGAAAGCCAGGTCGTCGTCGCTGCGATAGCTGAAGTTTGCGAACTGGGCCAGCTCGTTGGGCGGGCCGCTGAGCCCGATGCCTCCCCTGCCCGGCCCGCGCTTCAGCTCGTGGATGATGAGCGCCGGTGTGTCGGCCCGGTCCAGGAAGACCCGCGCCTGGGTCCCCTTCACCTCCAGCCTCACGTGCACCCAGCGCTTGTGGGCGATCTCGGCCGAGGCCGTGCTGCCGTCGCCGCTGTAAAGCTGCCAGCCGCCCAGGCCGCCGTAGACCGGCTGGTACTGCAGGGCGTCGTATTTCCCGCTCTTGTGGGGACGCAGGTAGAAGTTTTCGTAGGTGTTCCCGGGCTGGATGCGGAACAGGATCCCGCCGAAGCAGCGGCCGCCGTCAAAGGCCATGTCCACCTCGATGACTCCGTTCTCGAACTCGATGTCCTTGAGGATAGCCCGGCCCCTCAGGCTCTTCTGCCCGAGGTGATCCACGACCTGACCCTGGAGGTGCCAGTTGTCCTTGGTGAACTCTATGATATCGTCCTGGGCGGGCAGCGAAACACAGAGGCCCAGGAACACTATGCCAACACCGATCAATTTCTTCATTTCAGCCTCCTTCCAACCGGATAGATAATACGGATAATCGCGGTGTGGGGTTATCGGACTCAGACAGAGGGGAACCGCGAATAGGGGACAGGTACATTTAGAGTCCCAAATGTACCTGTCCCCTTTTCGACCCCGCCTATCTCGTCTCCTCCAGGAGGCGGCGGATGACGTCGACCTTTGTCCCTTCCCGCGTGCGGCTGCCCAGTTTCAGCGTCACGCCACTGACGTCGCCGGCGGCGTCCCTCTGAAACGTCAGGATCGCATTCGTGTCCACGGTGAAAAAATGTGTCTCGGATTCGGGGAAGATCTCGACCCGCTGCCTGCCCCCGGGCACCACATAGAGGCTGTCGGCGAAAACATGTCCGTCCTCCACCATAATGCTCAATGTGCCGGTGGGCTGCATCTTGTAGGTCCCGGCATATTCCGCGAGCTTATCGTCCGGCAGGCCTATGACTTCCTTTTCCTGCGGCTTGAAGCCGGGCCAGCCGTACTCCAGGGCCAGGCTGCGCAGCACTTCCGTGGAGAGCGACGCGCCGAGATCCCCGTTGGTCATGATGGCCACGCCTTCGCCGGAATGGGCCCAGGCCACGAGGGTACACTTGAAGCCGGCGTTGCTGCCTCCGTGGCTGAACCGGAGCGTCTCGCCCTCACCCTCGACGCTGAATCCCAGCCCGTAGCGGCCGTCCACTTCGGTGAGCATCTCCCTCACCGTATCCTGCGACAGGGGCACTTCGGAGCGCCCATGAAAGGCCTGAGATAGGGCAATAGCAAACCGGCAGAGGTCTGTTGGCGTGGTCCAGAGACCGGCGGCCGCCATCTCGGGATAGGTGTGCCAGCCGCCTTTGACGGGTTTCCCGTTGCGGAGATGGGCGGTCGAAGCCTGGGCGAAGCGGGATTCCGGCAGGGGCTGTTCATAGGTGCTCTCGGACATGCCTGCAGGCTGCAGCACCCTCTCCCTCAGGATCTTGGGGAAGGGCTTGCCCAAGACATCGATCAGCAGCTGCTGCATAACGGTGTACCCGCCGCCCGAATAGCGCCACTGCGAGCCGGGAGTGATATCCACCCGTATGGCGCCCGTGTTGGCGGGTTTCTCGCCGTCCAGGACCTGGACCAGGGGGGGGATGTCGCGGTCCCGTGCATATCCGGGGAAGCCGTGGACCGTGAGGCCGGCCGTGTGGCTGAGCAGGCCGCGCAGCGTGACCTTTTTCTCGGCGGTGAAGTCGTTCTCCGGAACCTTCCAGCTCTTGAGCTTTTGGTTGATGTCCTCGTCCAGGTCCAGGAGCCCCTCCTGCACCAGGCTCAGGGCTGCGGCTGCTGCCACCGGCTTGCTGATGGAGGCGGCCTGAAAGAGGGTCGTCGGTGTGACCGGCTCCCCGCCCTCTTCACTCAGCACACCGTATCCCTTGGCCCACTCAACCTGGAAATCTTTGAAAACGGCGATGCTGATCCCGGGCACGCTGTAGGCCTCCACCCGGTCGGCGAGCGTTGCCTGGGGCCAGGGCTTACCCTGGATGACGATACCGGGGCCCGGGAGGAGGTTTGTTTCGACGCGCTGGATCCTGGCCTTGAGGTCGACTTCCTCGGCCGCACATCCCCCGGAGGTCAGGCAGATCAGCAGGACGCCGAGTGTTAAAGCAGACCATGATGCCGTGCGGGATGTCATTTTATGGGGCAGACGTAAAGATTCCATGAGTTGCCTCCTCTTCGAAAGGTGAAAGGATCTTCCTGCAGACTAACACACACGGATTCCGGTCGTCAAAATGTGTGTTCAGGTGGCCTTATTTGCTTACTTTCACTCCCCATTCTGTGTCATAATTTGCGCCAGGACCAATCAAAATTGGGAGACGAGCATGAAATCGCAGCATATCCTGCTGGGATGGGGTGTCCTGAGCCTGGCTTTGGCGTTCTGTCGTGCCGACCCGGAGACCGTGCGCCGGGCCGACGGCCGGGACCTGGTTCATCATCGGCGCTCCGACCACTTTATCTAACAGAGAATAAATCCGACCACTTTATTTTGTCATTGCGAGGAGCGAAGCGACGCGGCAATCC
>JAUXEH010000222.1 GCA_030620655.1 Candidatus Aminicenantota bacterium
GAAGACCCCCCCACCCACCGCCATGCGGCTCGGACATAAAAAGTTCCGCTCCTGTGGGCTTGCCGCACTCACCGCAGCGCCTTTAACAGCAAGCCTAGGCTGAGATCGGCCTGCCCAAGGGTAAAAGCTGACTACAATAAAATTAAGATGGATTATGTGTCGGTATGTCGACAGCTTTCATAAATAATTCAGAATGGACCCGGTCATAGGCCAAACGTGGAGGATGACTGGGCGGAGTTCACAAGCCGGCCGTTTTCAGTCCGAGCGCATGGGGAAGGTGGGGGGGTCTTCCGCTCGGACTGAATAGGGCGGCAAGAGAGGCGAAAAGGAGCCTACATAGGAGCAAGACCGGTCCCCCAAAATCATATCTGGGTATTCTTTCCTCACGGAATTAAAAATGCTTACGCACGGCTGTTGCAATTATTTATTCTAGGCTCTATGATGAGCCGACCCATGCGCTTCCAAGACAACGAATTCAGCCAGCACATCCGGCTTGTGCTGCTGGCCTGTCTCATCGGATTCGGAGCCGGACTCGCGTCCATCGCCTTTAAGGCGATGATCCGCTTTTTCCAGGGCCAATTCTGGAGGGCCGGCTCGATCCTGGAGACGGCCGCTTCCCAGCCCTGGTACTGGACCGTTCTCATCCCGGCGCTGGGCGGCCTGATCATCGCCCCCCTCATCTACTACGGCGCGCGGGAGGCCAAGGGGCACGGGGTCCCCGAGATCATGGAGGCGCTCATCCTGCGCAGCGGGCGCATACCCGCCAAGGTGGTAGCGATCAAGGCCCTGGCCTCCTCCATCTGCATCGGTTCCGGAGGCTCGGTCGGGCGCGAAGGCCCCATCGTCCAGATCAGCTCTGCGCTGGCTTCCACCCTTTCCCGGTGGTTCCGGGTCAAAGAAAAGGGGATGCGCACCCTGGTGGCGGCCGGAGCGGCGGCCGGCATCGCGGCCACCTTCAACGCCCCCATAGCCGGAGCCCTGTTCGCGGTGGAGGTCCTGCTGGGTGAGTTCGGGATCTACTCCTTCAGCCCCATCATCGTGGCCTCGGTCATCGGTACGCTGACCAACCGCCTCATCACCGGGGAAGACTTCGCCGCCTTCGAGGTCCCCAAATACACCCTGATCAGCGTGTGGGAGATCGGCCCCTACATCCTGCTGGGGCTGCTGAGCGGGCTGGTGGCCATCCTGTTCATCAAGACCCTGTATTTTTTCGAGGACCGCTTCGACCGGATGCGCCTGCACGCCCTGGCCAAGCCGGTGCTGGGAGGGCTGCTGGTGGGAGCGGTGGGGCTCAAGTTCCCCCAGGTCTTCGGCGTGAGCTACGAGTCCATCGATGCCTGCCTCCAGAACAATGTGGGCCTGTGGCTGGCGCTGACCCTGGTCTTCGTCAAGATCTTCGCCACGTCGGCGACCCTGGGCTCCGGGGGATCAGGGGGCATCTTCGCCCCTTCGATGTTCCTGGGGGCCATGACCGGAAGCTTTGTCGGTTCCGTCTTCCACAACGCCTTCCCCTCCTCCATGTCTTCGCCCGGCGCCTTTTCCCTGGTCGGGATGGGGGCGGTGGTGGCGGCCGCGACCCATGCCCCCATCACCGCCATCATCATCATCTTCGAGCTCACCAACGACTACAAGATCATCCTGCCGCTGATGCTGTCCTGCATCATCGCCTCTTTCCTGACCGTGGGCCTGCACAAGGATTCCATCTACACCATGAAGCTCACGCGCAGAGGGCTGTGCTTCCATGAGGGCCGCGACATCAACATCCTGCAGTCTCTGCCCGTCCGGGACTTTGTCACCCAGGATTTCCAGGGCTTCGTGAACACCGAGCATGTGGGCCGGATCATCAACCAGGCCATAGGCGGCAAACACCACTCCTTCCAGATCGTGGATGCCGATAACCGCTATGTGGGATGTTTTTCCCTGAATCAGCTCAAGAACCTCATACTGGAAAAAGAGATCCTGGATGCCTTTGTCATCGCCCAGGATCTGGCCGTTACCGACATCCGGATCGACATTCATGCCAGCCTGGAACAGGCCATGAAGACCTTCGGCTCCACGGACGTGGGAGAGATCGCAGTCATAGAGGACGAGCGCCTGGCGGGCGTCATCAAGCGGAAAGACGTGATCGAGGCCTACAACCACGAGGTCATGAAAAGGGAGGCCGCCGCCGGCCTGGTCAGCAAGTTCAAGTTCTCCGCGCAGACGCAGGCCTACGAGATCGGGGGGGGCTATAAGATCATGGAGATTGAGGCGCCGCGTGCCTTCTGGGATCTTACGCTGAAAGAGCTCGACCTCAAAGCCCGATACCGCATCGATGTGCTGTTGATCAAACACAAATATCCCCCCCGCACCATCACCATCCCCGGGGCCGACGAGGTGATCAAGCAAGGGGACCAGCTCATCCTGGCGGGCCTGGAAGAGTCCCTGATCCGCATCACCGCGGAACAGGACGCCTTACCTTGACAACGCCCGGAGACGAACCTATATTGAGATTTAACCTGGCCGGATACCGGCCGGTTCAGGTTTTCCGGAGGGATTCATGGAAATCGAGATGAAGATCAAAGGCCTGGTGATCGATCCGATCTCCAAGATGCCTATCGTGGTGCTGGAGGACATCCAGAAAAAACGCATGCTCCCCATCTGGATCGGGGTTTTCGAAGCCAATGCCATTTCCCTCAAGATGGAAAACGTCCACACACCCCGTCCCATGACGCACGATCTGATCATGAATTTCCTGAACGAATTCGGGGCCGTCCTGGAAAAGATCGTGGTCACCGATGTCAGGGACAACACCTTCTACGCCAACATCCACTGCCGCCATCACGGCCAGACCTTCATCATCGACTCCCGGCCCTCGGACGCCATCGCGCTGTCCCTGCGCATGGAGGCGCCGGTATTTGTCGAGGAAGAGGTGGTGGAAAAAGCCCAGAGCCTCAAGTTCGACGAAAACCTGGAGGACTCTGAAAAGCTCAAGAAATGGCTGGAGAACCTGGCGCCGGAAGACTTCGGTAAATACAAGATGTAGCTAGGTTCGCAGCGTGAATAAAAGATAGAGACCCAGGAGACCGAAGATCAGGTTGGCGCCCCAGGCCGCCAGCAGAGGGCTCAACAATCCCGCCGAGCCGAGACCGCGGAAGATGCCCACGGCCACCCAGTAGACGACGACGATGACCATGCTCAGCCCGATCCCGACGAGGGCCCCGCGCTTTCCCATGGAAAAAGCGAAGGGGATGCCGATCAGGGCCATGATCAGGCTGACAAGGGGGAAAGACAGCTTGAAGTAGAGGGCCACCCGGAAATCGCTGGTATCGGAGCCCATCTCCTCGACGCTCCGGATGTAGTCGAGCAGGCTTCTGAAGTTCATCTGTTCGGGCTCCTTCCACTCGCTCAGGAAATAGGAACGGTCTTCGGCCAACTGCAGGCTCATCTGATCCCGCCGCATAAAATTCTGGGGGAGCCCCTCCTCGAAATCAAGGGACCAGCAGTTGGCGAGGGAGAGCTCCCGGCCCTGCAGGTATCCCTTTTCCGCGAAGATTCGGCGGTTTATCCGCCAGGCATCGGGGTCGACGTCCAGGATGGTCAACTGGCTGAAGGTGTCGGCGACGCCGTCGAAGTGGCCGTAGTGGAAGACCCGCGTCCTTTCCCGGCCCACGATCCAGCGCCGGTCCACTCGGCTGGTGCTGCGGGGCGGGGCATCGATGATCCGGTTCCAGACCTCCTCCGCCTGGCGGTTGGTGCCGGGCAGGATGTTTTCCTGGAGATAAAACGAGGCAAAACTCACCAAGGCGGCCATCATGACCACCGGGAGGGCCACCCGGTACAGGCTTACCCCGCAGGCCTTCATGGCCGTGATCTCGTTGAATTTGGCCAGGATCCCCAGGCTCAACAGGGTGGCGATCAGCGCGCTCACGGGGAGCACATAATACATGTCCTGCGGCAGCTTGAACCAGAGGAACTCCAGGAAGATCGCGAGGGACTTGCCGTGCCGGTAGACCTCGTCGATGTTCTCAAAAAAATCGATGATGACGAACATGGCCATCATGCTGAAGAAACCCAGGGCGAATATCGCCAGGTACTTGCGGATTATGTAGCGGTCCAGGATGGAGGGGAACCGCAGGCTGAGCCGGGGAAGACGCAGGGCGCGGCGGCGCGGCGGTTCCGGGGCCGCGGGGGCCCGCCTCGACCACAGGCGTCTCACTCGCCGGAACAGGGCCCACTCCTTGTGTGACGTGATAAAGAGGTAGAGCCCGCAGAGGGCCAGCAGGATGTTGGGACCCCACATGCCCAGCCAGGGCGCCATGTGGCCTTCCCGCGCCAGGCTCTCCCCGCCGGTGATGAGGACGTAATAGATCGTGATGATCACGATGCTGATCGTGAAGCCGCTGGTGCGGCCGCCCTTCCGCGTGGTGGCTGCCAGGGCGATCCCCAGCAGGGCAAAGACAAAACAGGCAAAGGGCAGTGAGAACTTCTTGTGGATCTCGATCCAGTGCCTCCTGAGGCTCCTCGTCTGCCAGGGCACGGGAGAGCCCTGTTCTGCCTCGGGCAGGGCATCCAGCTCGGCCCGGAGGCCGGCCGCAGCCACCCAAAGCTCCCGGATATCCTTTTCCCGGACATTCTTGCTGTCGGAGATGGCGGCGAAGAAGTTCCCCACATCCAGCTCCACTTCCCGGTGCTCGAAGGCCGTTACCTGATACTCTTCCGGATTCTGGGAGTGATAGATGTGCACCCGACCCTGGAAGAGTTCCAGGATCGCACGTTTCTCAGCGCCGAACACCTTCATACGCGCCCTGGACGCGAACACCTCGGCCGGGAGGCGGCCCTCCTCGGCCAAATGGACGAAGACGTTCCGCCAGGATTTGTCTGGGGCCACCTCCTGGATGTAGAGGACCACGCCCGGGATGTTCTCGTTGAACTCCCGGGGCGTTATGTCGAACTGGATGCGAGTCAGGACCGAGCTGACAAAGGTCCGCACGAATGTGTAGTTGGCGCGGGGAGCGCTGTAAAGAAGCAGAAAGGACGTCACCAGCCATCCGCAGAACGAGAAGAGCAGGACCGGCCGCAGGAGCCGCTTGTTGCTGATGCCCAGGGTCTTGAAGGCGGTGACTTCCGAGTCGGACGACATGCGGCTCAGGCCGGCCAGTATGCCCATGAGCACGGACATGGGCACCGTGAAAGCTAAAACAGACGGTATCAGATAGACAAGCAGGGAGAGGACGGTCCTGAGGGGCACCCCACGGTCGATGAAATAATCGGACAGCAGCAGGATCTGGTTCATCAACAGCACAAAGGTGTAGACCAGGAGCCCCAGCGCGAACGGGGGGAAGAGCTCCTTGAGGACGTAGCGGTCGAACAGTTTTATCACTGTTCCCATTTATAGCACAAAGCCTGAATAAAAAAAAAGCCCCGGGCGAATCGCCCGGGGCTCGAGGTTCCTTCTGGATGGAAGGGGCCTAGTACATACCGCCTCCGGGAGGCATGGCCGGCATATCC
>JAUXEH010000012.1 GCA_030620655.1 Candidatus Aminicenantota bacterium
ACGGTCGATGAAATAATCGGACAGCAGCAGGATCTGGTTCATCAACAGCACAAAGGTGTAGACCAGGAGCCCCAGCGCGAAGGGGGGGAAGAGCTCCTTGAGGACGTAGCGGTCGAACAGCTTTATCACTGTTCCCATTTATAGCACAAACCCGCCCCTTGTTCTAGGGGACGGAAGGCATCCGGTCTTGCTCCGGTAGGCTCCTTTTCGCCTCTCTTCCCGGCCTATTCAGTCCGAGCGGAAGACCCGCCGTCCAACCTCCCCCTCCCATCCCTCCCTGAAGGGAATCCATTCTTTCTCTAACCTCCCCATGCGCTCTGACTGAAAACGACCGGGTTCAAGAGAGACAGAGGATGCTCCCTAGGGGATGTCCAAAAAAAAAGCCCCGGGCGACACGCCCGGGGCTCGAGGTTCCTTCTGGATGGAAGGGGCCTAGTACATACCGCCTCCGGGAGGCATGGCCGGCATATCCGGTTTCTCTTCCGGGATCTCCGACACCAGGCCCTCGGTGTTGAGCATCAGGCCTGCGATGCTGGCGGCGTTCTGGAGCGCGGTGCGCACCACCTTGGTGGGATCGAGCACGCCGCCCTTGACGAGGTCCTCGTACTTCTCGGTCAGGACGTTGAAGCCGAAATTCTTTTCTTTCTTTTCCCTGACCTTTTCCACTATGAGGGAACCCTCGTATCCGGCATTGTGAGAGATCTGGCGCAGCGGCTCTTCCACGGCGCGCTTGATGATGTTGACACCGATCTGCATGTCTCCTTCGAGCTCGAGCTCGGCCAGGGCCGGCTGGCTGCGCAGCAGGGCCACGCCGCCGCCGGGCACGATGCCTTCCTCGACCGCGGCCTTGGTGGCGTGCATGGCATCCTCCACGCGGGCCTTTTTCTCTTTGAGCTCGGTCTCGGTGGCGGCCCCCACTTTGATCAGGGCCACGCCGCCGACCAGCTTGGCCAGCCTTTCCTGGAGCTTCTCACGGTCGTAATCCGAGGAGGTGTCCTCGATCTGGGTCCGGATCTGCTTGATGCGGGCCTTGACCTCATCGCTGCTGCCTTTGCCCTCGACGATGGTGGTGTTGTCCTTGTCCATCACGACCTTCTGGGTTTCACCCAGCCAGTCCACGGTCACATTCTCGAGCTTGACACCGATATCCTCGGTGATCACCCGGCCGCCGGTCAGGACTGCGATGTCCTCCAGCATGGCCTTGCGCCGGTCACCGAAACCGGGCGCCTTGACCGCGACACACTGGAAGGTGCCCTTGAGCTTGTTGACGACCAGGGTGGCCAGGGCTTCGCCCTCGACATCCTCGGCGATGACCATGAGGGGCCGGCCCATCTTGGCGATGTTCTCGAGCAGGGGCAGGAACTCGCGCAGGTTGCTGATCTTCTTCTCATACAGCAGGATCACGGGCTGCTCGAGTACCACTTCCATGCGGTCCGGATCGGTGATGAAATAGGGAGAAAGGTAGCCACGATCGAACTGCATGCCTTCCACGATCTCCATGGTGGTTTCCAGTCCCTTGGCCTCTTCCACTGTGATGACGCCGTCCTTGCCGACCTTGTCCATGGCCTCGGCGATGATCTTGCCGATGGACTCGTCGTTGTTGGCGGAGATGGCACCGACCTGGGCGATCATCTCGCCGGTGACATCGCGGCTCAGATCTTTGAGCCCGTCCACGATCACGTCCACAGCCTTTTCAATGCCCTTCTTGATCAGGGTGGGGTTGGCGCCGGCCGTGACATACTTGATCCCTTCGGCATAGATGCTCTGGGCCAGGACCGTGGCCGTGGTGGTCCCGTCACCGGCCACATCGGAAGTCTTGGAGGCGACTTCCTTGACCAACTGGGCGCCTATGTTCTCGATGGGGTCTTCCAGCTCGATCTCCTTGGCCACTGTCACACCGTCTTTGGTGCTGGTGGGGGAGCCGAATTTCTTTTCCAGTATGACGTTCTTGCCCCGGGGGCCGAGGGTCTCTTTGACCACGTTGCTCAGCGCATTCACACCCCGCAGCAAAGCCTGTCGGGCTTCGTCGCTTAAGGTTATCTGTTTTGCCATTTTTAATCTCTCCTTGATGCAGTAATATTAGGAGATCTTTGCCAAGATCTCTTCTTCGCGCACGATGACGTACTCCTCATCATCGACGGTCACATCCGTGCCGCTGAACTTTCCGATCAGGACCTTGTCACCGGCCTTGATCTCGAGAGGAACGAGCTTGTCGCCCTCGATGCGGCCCTTGCCGACGGCGATCACTTTCGCTTCCAGGGGCTTTTCCTTGGCGGTGTCCGGGATGATGATTCCGCCCTTGACCACTTCTTGCTCTTCGAGCCGTTTGAGAAGCACTCTGTCATACAAAGGCGTCACTTTCATGATTGATACCTCCTTAAAGATTTTAGGATGATTGCTGATTAGCAGTTAAACTGTACGAGTGCTAATATAGAGAAAAACCCCCCTGTTGTCAAGTGGAAATTGTGATTATTTAGCACTCCGACAAATTGAGTGCTAACCTGGATAATCAGGTCCCGCGGAGCAGGACCGGGCCGGGCTACTTCAGTTCCAGGGATTTGCACAGGTTGTGCAGGGTGTTGCGGTGGATGCCCAGGGCCTTGGCCATCCGGGTCTTGTGGCCGTTGTATTTCTTGGAGGCGGTCAGGATGTAAAGCTTCTCGAACTCCCGCAGGGCGTCCCGGAGGGGCAACTCGTTCTCGACCAGATCATTGACCAGTATTTTCATCTTGTCGTTGATCGTCAGTTGCTTATAATCGTGTGACATCCTCCCCCTCCTTGCCGAAGATATCCTCGTAGGCAACATAAAACGCCTCCTTCAATTCCTCGGGGATTAGATCGATGAGGCCCCGGGTCACCTCCACGCAGGAAGGCGCGATGATCGAATTCCTGAGCGCATCGCTGTTGACTGGGAACACCAGCATGGTGAAGACCAGGATACCGCAGATCAAGGCACCCTTGAGCAGACCCAGGGCGCCGCCCATAACATGATTGAGGAACTTGAGCGGCCCCTTGATGGCCTTCGAGAACATCCTCCCGACCAGCCAGCCCGTTATCAGCACGGCTACAAAGATGATAAGAAATCCCAGAAAACCGGACACGTTCGGGTCCTTGACCAGCGTCCCGAATGCGGAGGCCACCACGGAATAGAAGGCCAGCGCCAGGATGAGGCCCACGATCACGGCCAGGATCCCGACGACCTGCCGCACCAGCCCCTTTATGACCCCCAGGATAAGGGCGGTCAGCAGGATCAGCAGGAGCACGATATCCAACCAGTTGAAACCCATCTACGGCCTCCTTTGCGCGAGCTCCTCGATCATCCGGACCTGCCCGGCCCGCAGCGATCCGAACGGAATATGAGGCTTGATGCTGCCGTGAAAGTCCGAGCCGGCCGTTGCAACCAGGTCGAATTCACGGGCAAGGGACAGGTACGCCCGGGTCTGTTCCTCATCATGGTAGGAGGTATACACCTCCAGGCCCTGCAGTCCCCCGGCCTTGAGTACCCGCAGGTCATCCGGGGTGGTCTGCTGGAAAGAGGCGCCGGGATGCGCCAGCACCGGGACACCCCCGGTGGTCGGGGCCTTCGCCAGCACGTCCAGCAGGCTGATGCTCCGGCGCTCCACAAAGGCCGGCCGGCCCTCCATGAAGTGGTCCCTGTAAAAGGCATAGGGTGCGAGCGAAGCGTTGTCTCCCTGGAAATAGTGAGCAAAGGCCGGGTCCCCGCTCTTTTCGGCCTTGCGCAGCACGACCTGGGCGATGGTCACTCCCAGGGGAGCAAAGGGAGCCGATGCTTCCCGGACTTCCTCCCAGGTCAGATCGAAACCCAGCTGGACGAGCCGCTCCACGCGCTCCCGGGCCTCAAGGAACCGCCTCTCCCTCACCGTCTCGATGAGTTCCTTGAGCTGCTCGGAATTCCAGTCGACAAAGGGCAGCAGGAGGTGGAACTCGCGGCCCTCGAAGAGTGTGGTCAGTTCGATACTGGGTATGACCTCCACGCCCTCCTGTTCCCCCAGCTGAACGGCTTCGGGATAGGCTGCGGTGGTGTCGTGATCCGCGATGGCGATGACGGCCAGATGCGTTTCCCGTGCCAGGCGTACTATGCGGCGGACAGGGAAATCTCCGTCGCTGCTCTTGTGGGAATGGATGTGCAGATCGACACAACCGGACATCACAGTTCGTCTTTTCCTGTCAGCAGCCTGAAAATCTCCCGATAGCGCTCGGCCGTCTGCCGGATGATGGAATCCGGCAGCGCAGGAGGATCCGACTGCTTGTCCCAATCCGTGCCTTCGAGATAATCCCTCACGAACTGTTTGTCCAGGCTGGGCTGCGATTTTCCGGGAGCATAGGTGGAGACCGGCCAGAATCGCGACGAATCCGGTGTAAAAATCTCATCCACCAGTATGATCTCGCCCTCGTACACCCCGAACTCGAATTTGGTGTCCGCGATGATGATGCCCTTGGAGAGGGCATGGAGCGAGGCTTTCTGATAGAGTTCGATGCTGATCTTCCTGATCTTCTGGGCCAGTTCCGCGCCGACCATCTTCTGCATCTCTTTGAAGGATATGTTGATATCGTGCCCTTCCTCCGCCTTGGTGGCCGGAGTGAAGATGGGCTCCTCCAGACGGTCCCCCTGCCGGAGGTCCGGAGGCAGTTTGACCCCGCTGGTCTTGCCGCAGGCCTGGTAATCTTTCCAGCCGGACCCGGCCAGATATCCCCGGACCACACACTCCACGGGAAAGACCTCGGTCTTCTTCGTCAGCATGGACCTTTTATCCAGAAGCGCCCTGTATTTCTGCAGAACGGCCGGATACTCATCGATCTCGGTACCCACAACATGATTGGGGCAGATGAGCGAGGTATAATCGAACCAGAACTTGGAGATCTGTGTCAGGACCTTGCCTTTATCCGGGATGAGCGAGGGCAGCACATAATCAAAAGCGGAGACCCGGTCGGAAGCCACGATGAGCAGGTGGCCCTCCACTTCATACACCTCACGGACCTTCCCCTTTTTAAAGAGTTTCAATTCCGGGATATTGGTATCAAATAAGCCGTCGTTCATATCCACCTCGAATCTGATGGCGGGACAGTAATTTCCGCAAGAATCAGGGACACCGTCCGATGAAATTCAGGAGCCTCCCTGCCTTGTGAGCTTCCCGCCTGTAAGAGTATAGATTTTTTTCACAGTGTGTGCAACCACTAATGGAAAAAATGTTGTCGTCTTCGAGCCCGGCCTCGCACAGCTGATATTGGTTGGCCGCCCTGAGGTCAAACAGATATTTTCCGGGAACTTCCTGAATCGGCCGGAACAGGTCCGGGGGATGGCCTCGGCCGGCAAAGGCGCGCCGGACATCGCCCCCCACCTCGTAACACGAGGAGGCAATACACGGACCCAGGACCGCGCGCAGTCCCGACGCCCCGCAGCCGAATTCGTCCCTGAGGATTCGCACAACCTTGTGCACGATCCCCAGGTTTGTTCCCCGCCATCCACAGTGAACCGCAGCCAGCACAGCCCCCTTGGAACCGGAGATAAGGACAGGCAGGCAATCGGCGGTCCTGATCACCAGCAGGATACCGGGCAGGTTCGTCACCAGGGCATCTCCCGTGAGCGGGCCCGGCGGATGATCGGCTAAGCGGTGTACGGTATCGGAATGTTCTTGAACGAGGGATACGGTCCGCAGGCCTCTCCGGCTCGACTCTCCTTCCAAGACACTCAGGCTCAGCTCCCTGGTCCCGAATCCATGCCAGATCCCGGATTCATACCCAAAATCGGGCAAGGAGCAGTAAAGGCCCTCGTGGGTCACACACATGACGGATTATTCCGGCGCTGTGAAGGCCTGGAAATTGAAGTGGCGGTAATGCTCGATGACATCCTGGATGAGCGTTGTTTTCTCCATTTTCAGGATATCTCCGGAGGCGATCTTCTCCATGAAGGGCAGCTCGCTTTCCTGGAAGGGGCTGGATCTGTTTTTCCTCCCCCGTATTTTCAATTTAAGCGTCAGTTCCAGAGCATTTTTCGGGAGCTGAATGACGTACTGGAAGTTGTCGATGCGCGACTTCGGGAAGAAGATGTAGAACTCCATGGTCCTGCCCCGCCGGCGTTTGATCGAGGTCCGGATGCTGTGCTGCTTGAATTCTTCCTCCAGGCTCTCGAAGGCCGGCTCTGCGATGAATTCGCAGAACTGGTTGAAATTGTCCAGGGCCTCCTGTTTGCTCTCCTGGAGGATCCGCAGTTCCTCGAAATAATTCGCCAGATTCAGTTTCCAATCGACCATCAGGAGTCCTCAGGGCTTTGCTTCGCCGCCTATTCTAGCACAACTCCATCCCGCTGTCATTGTCCTAGCGGTCTATCAAAAGACCCCGGGGGGAAGGCTCGCGCCGGCCGCGGGCACAGGGGCTGGACGGGACAGCCGAAATTGTGTTACATATGATGGAAATATTGAGAATATCGGGAACGCACGCATCGACAGGAGCGCATGATGGCCAACGGTGAATCGAGCCAGAGAGGAAACTGGAGTTCCAAGGTTGCCTTTATCCTTGCCGCCTCCGGGTCTGCCATCGGGCTGGGCAGCATCTGGCGTTTCCCCCTGTTCGTGGGGCTGAACGGAGGGGCGGCCTTTGTCTTCACGTATATCGCCGCGGTCTTTTTAATCGGGTTCACGGTCATGCTGGCGGAACTGACCATCGGCAGGCACACACAGATGAGCCCTGTCCCCGCATTCAAACACATCAAACCCGGGACACCCTGGTCGCTGGTGGGATACCTGGGTGTTTTCTGCGGTGTGTTCATCCTTTCGTATTATTCGGTCATCGCCGGCTGGGCGGCCGGCTATTTCTACAAGACCATCACCGGGGCTTTCCCCGGTCAGATCTCCTGGGAAGACTCCGCCTCCCTCTTCGCGCGGTTCGCCGCCGATCCCCTGCAGGTCCTGATCTGCCTGGCTGCCATCATCGCCCTGACGACCTATGTCATATCCAAGGGGGTCAAGAGCGGCATCGAGCGCTGGTCCAAAATCCTGATGCCGGTGCTCTTCGTGCTCATCATCATCCTGGCCGTGCGCGCCCTGAGCCTTCCCGGGGCAAAAAACGGGCTCCTGTTCTATCTCAAGCCCGATTTTTCGGATTTCAATCCCACCATCCTCTTCTTCGCCGTGGGGCAGGCTTTCTTCTCCTTGAGCCTGGGGATGGGCACCATGATGACCTACGGCAGCTACATCTCCAAGCGCGAAAACCTGGTCTCCTCGGCCGGATGGGTGTGTTTCTCCACCACCCTGATCGCCATCCTGGCCGGGATCATCATCTTCCCCACCCTCTTCGACACGCTACAGTTGACGCCCGAGCAGTTCAAGCAGGAGTTCGTAGTCGACACCGGGCTCATGTTCCAGGTCTTCCCCATCATCATTTCCAAGATGCCGGGAGGCCACATCTTCGGCATCCTCTTCTTCGCCCTGCTCCTCATCGCCGCCCTGACCTCCACCATCTCGATGCTGGAGGTGCCCACGGCCTACCTGGTGGATCAGCGGCGCTGGAGCCGGCGCAAAGCCGCGGTCGCCATCGGAATCATGTCGTTCGCGCTGGGGGTCCCCTCCGCATTGTCCGCCGGAGGGGTGAAGTTTCTCACCAAATTCAACTATATGGGGAAGATGGATCTGATCTTCGGCAACATCCTTCTGGCGGTGGGCGGGCTCTTCATCTGCCTGTTCCTGGCCTATGCCTGGAAGATCCGCAACGCCCTCAAAGAGATCTCCCTGGGGTGCAAGACCTTCCGTCTGAGACCGCTGTGGGTCTTCAACGTCAGGTTCCTGGCACCGCTGGCCGTCATCCTGATCCTGATCTTCATCCGGGTCCTTACGGGTTGAAACCCCGGATCGACCTGTTAAAGGCATGCCCATGAGCGATAAAAAAGGCAGGAAGGACGTCTTAGTTTTCCTGCTCAAGCTGACAGTCAGCTTCGCGCTGCTGGCCTACATCATCCTCAGGAAAGCCTCAGTCCCGGATATACTGCGGGTCCTCCGCGGCGTGGACATATTCTGGATCCTGGCCTCGTTTTCACTCCATGCCCTGGGTGTCTGGATCAGCGCCGTGCGCTGGCGCATCCTCATCCTGGCCCAGGGCGATACTGTCCCCCTGGGATACCTGGTGAAATCCTACCTGGTGGGGACCTTCTTCAACAACTTCCTCCCCAGCCGCTTTGGCGGCGATGTCGTACGGATCTGGGACGGCTCCCGCTACTCCGGCTCTGTGCTGAGATCCTCGGCCGTGGTGCTGGTGGAACGGCTGACGGGTGTTATCATCCTGCTGCTGCTCGCGCTGACGGCTTCGCTCGTCCGGCTGGACATGGCCCGCGAGTTCCCCGTGATCTGGCTGGCCCTGGCCCTGGCGGCTGCGGGGCTGGCGGCCCTCTTCGGGTTCCTGACACCGTTCAGCGAGAAGCTTCTTCACCGCCTGCCCGAGTCAGGTTTCCTGGGCAGACTCAGCGGCAAGGCCCTGGAGTTCCGGGAGGCCGTGCTGGTGTACAGAAGCCGGAAAGGGGCCGTTCTTAAAGCCCTGTTCTGGGCGCTGCTGCTCCAGGTTAACGTGATCGTCCACTATTACCTGGCAGGGAAGGGATTTCACCTCGAAGTGCCCCTGCTGGATTATTTCATATTCATCCCGGTGGTCCTGCTGGTCCTGACCATCCCCATCACCATCGGCGGGCTGGGCGTACGGGAAGTCCTCTACACACAGATCCTGGGATACTACGCCATCCCCGCGTCGGCCGCCGTCGCCTTCTCCCTGATAGCCGACACAGCCTTCACCCTGGCCGTAGGTCTCCTCGGCGCCGTGGTTTACATCACGCGGAAAAAGCCCGGACAGGTGTGTCGCTGACCGGAAAATGGTACAATTGCAGAAGCTCCAGATGCGGATGTTCAGCCTCAATCACAGATCCACCATGACGCGCCCCCTCCTCTGTCTGTCGCTGGCAATACTGTTCTTCTCTGTGGCCGTGCATCCCCGGCAGGACCGGCAGACAGACGTGACGGATTACGAAAAACGCCTGAACAAGCTGGCGGCCGAGATCGAAATCCTGCAGGCCAACATCACACGGGAGAAGAAAAAAGAGTCATCGGTGCTGGCCCGCCTGGGGCGGCTGGGACTGGAAAAAAAGCTGATCCTGAATCAGATCGACATGTATAGCACGCAGCGGGAACGGGCGCTCCAGGAGATCGAAGACCTCAAGGTCGAGATCCCCCGGATGGAGGCTTCGCTGGAGAAGGAGCGGGAGGCGATCGAAAGGATCATAGTCACCCTGTACAAGTTCGGCCGGTACAATTATATAGAGCTCATGCTTCAGGCCGACAGTGTCGGCAGCCTGCTCTCCGAGAACAAAAACCTGGTGATCCTGGCAGAGGAGCAGGAGAAGGTCATTACCGACTACCTGACCCAGCTGGAGGAACTCAACACCGCACGTGAACGGCTCGAAAGCAAAAGGATCGAGTCCGGCCAGCTGCTGCAGAAAGCCCGCGAAAAACAGGGGGAGCTGGGGACCCAGGAAAAACGGAGCCGGGCCCTCATCAACGAGATCGACCAGAACATCAAGACCCACGAACAGGCGATCGCGGAAAAAACAGAGCGTGCCCGGCAGCTGCAGGATCTGATTAAAATGCTCCTGGACGACAAGATCGACCTGCCTTTTACCCTGACACCACTGGATGAACGCAAAGGTCGCCTTCCCTGGCCCATCCCGGCCCGACGGGTGGTGACCCGATTCGGTGTTGTGCGTCACCCCCGCTACAACACCACCACCCAGAACAACGGGATCGAGATCGTTCCCCAGAACAGCATGCTGGTGAAAGCCGTTCACCAGGGGATCGTGCGCTACGCGGACTATGCAGACGGCTATGGTTTCCTGATCATCATCGACCACGGCCTGGCCTTCTACACGGTCTACGGACACTGTTCGGAATTTTTTGTCCAGAAGGGCCAGGTCGTGCAGGAAGGCGATCCCATAGCCCAGGTGGGAGACATCGGATCGATGCAGGGAACCACGCTCTATTTCGAGATCCGGCACTCGGCCAAGGCCCAGGATCCCTTGCAATGGCTCAGAAGAAGATGATACAATCTGTCCGGATCGACACATGGCAAAAAAGTACCTTCGATGGATCATCCCCCCCCTAGTCGTGGCGGTGGGTCTGTTCTTTTTCCTGGAAAAAGACTTCCTCCCCGGGGCCTCCCCCCAATCCCAGCCCAGTGAATCCCTCCGTCTGCTGGAAGTCGTCATGCGCCTGGTCCAGCAGGACTATGTGGAGGAGCCTGACCCGGTCAAGACCATGTCCGGCGCTTTCAAGGGGCTCGTGGATTCGCTCGATGTCCTCTCCAGCTACCTGGATGAGGAGGGCACGGCAAGGTTCCGGGAACGCGGCCGAACCGGCCGCCACGAGACAGGCCTCATCCTGTACAAACGCTACGGCTCCTTTCCCATGGTGATCGGCATCAAGGAGAATTCCCCGGCCGCCGAGAGTGGGCTCCAGCTGGGCGACCCGATCTATGCCATGGACGGCCTCTCCACCCTGGGATTCAGCATGCTGGAGGCCAACCTTCATCAAACGGCCGCAGCAGCGGACCCGCTCAGAATCAGGACAACCCGGGACAACAAGAACCTGACCCTGGAGATCGAACACGCCCGGCTGCACGACGGGCCCTTCACCTTTGCCCGGGAACAGGGGCTCGGCGGCGTGCTGCAGGTCCATCTGTTCCACGCTCCCCTGGTGGACCGGCTCAAAGCAGAACTGGTCCCTCAGCTCCGGCAGGCAAACCGCCCCCTGGTCCTGGACCTCCGGAACTGCCATGAGGGCACCCTGGAGGAGGCCCTCGCATTCACCAATCTTTTCCTGCAAAAGGAGCAGATCGGGAGCCTGGAGAAAAGGGGTGGTCAGGAAGAGCCGCTTTCCTGCTCGGAAGCGGCCGTGCTTCCAGATCTGCCCCTCGTGGTCTGGACCAACCAGGCAACCATGGGCCCGGCGGAACTGGCGGCTTTCGTTCTCAACCAGAACAGGAGCGCCCGGGTCATCGGCCACAAGACGCTGGGACTGGCGGCTCAGCGGCGGTTCTTTCCCCTATCAGACGGCAGCGGACTGGTACTGACCTCGGGTATCTTCCGTCCTGCCGGAGGGGGCGAGTTCTGGGAGAAGGGCATCACACCCGACGTGAAGCTCGAGACGGATGAACAGGGCTATGCCGCCTACCTGGAACACACCCGCAAACTGATCGTTTCCCGATAACCTATGCAAACGAGCCGCATTCGCTCTCTTTCGTTCGGCTTATCTCTGCTGGCGCTGATGTGCGTCCTGGGGCTGGACTATATCCGCTCTCAACGGGGTGACGAGGCCTGGCTGTTCAGACCTCGAACGCCCGGCGCGGGGGAGGGCTGGACAGACCAAACGCCCGGAGAGCTGGTCCTGGCACAGATCCAAGCCGTGGGGGTGGCCTCTGACAAAGTGAGCCAATACCGCGACAGCGAAGGCATCCATCACATGATGCTGGAGCTGACACCGGACCAGTACGGGGACCTGGAGTCCCGGCTGGACAGGGAACTCCCCCGTGTCAGGGCCCAGGCGACAAAGAGCAGGCGCGGACAGGAGGGAGGCAAGGCCTACTATCTCTGGCAGATCGAGGACAGGAATAAACAGCTGCTCTCTCTGCTGATATCCTGCCGGACCGGACCGGATCCCACAGGGGCGGCGTCCCGACCGGGGCAGACGCAGCCGGCCATGAATAAGGTGGCCATCATCATCGATGACATGGGCAACAGCCTGGAAGCCATCGAGGAGGTCACCCGGCTCGGGCAGGCCATCACGGTGGCCATCCTGCCGTACAGCCGGCTGGCTCATGAAACCGCCACCATCGCCCGTCAGAACAACCTGGAGGTCATCCTCCATCTGCCTCTTGAATCCCTGTACAACTATTACGACAACAACCATACCCAGGGGATCATCCACTCCGGCATGGATGCGGACGAGATCATCCGCGCCGTGGAGGAGAGTGTGGGACAGGTGCCGTATATCGACGGCGTGAATACCCACATGGGATCCAAGATCACTTCCGATCCCGTGCTCATCCGGATCGTCCTGGAACAGCTCAAAAACCGCGGCCTCTATTTCATCGACAGCCGGACCACGGCCGAATCCGTGGCCTTCGATGAGGCCCAGAGGATGGGCATCCCCAGCGCCTTCCGCAACGTTTTCCTGGACAGCGAGATCGAGGAGGGCTTCATCCGCTCCCAGCTGATCCGCCTCTTCCGCCACGCCCAGCAGAACGGCAGCGCGGTGGGGATCTGCCATCCTTCCCCCGAGACGCTGAAGGTGCTGCGCGAAAACCTGCACCTGGTGGAGCGCTACGGGCTACAGACGGTCTTCGCTTCCGAAGTCGTGCATTAAACATGTATGAAAGCCCGGTCTGTTTAATCCGGGCGCATGGGGAGGTGGGAGGGTCTTCCGCCCGGATTAAACAGACCTGGATTCCGCTGCCAAGCCGGGGAATATTTGCTATAAATCCGTGTATATCCTAATATTGGAGGTATCCCTACGACCTATGGAGGAGACTGCAGATGAATACCATCAAGAAAGGCTCCACAGCCGGGTGGCTGTTGATGCTCCTGGCCGCATCCCTGTTCTGGACGACCGGCTGCTCCCGGGGCATGACCGAGGAAGAGCTGAAGGCCTCGGTGGAACTGGTGGATCTAGACACCCGCTGGGAGGAAAAATACTACCAGCCCTGGCCGCCCAAGCTGATCCTGGTCCCCGCCATCTCGTTCAAGATCAGGAATATAGGGGAGAAGCCCCTCCAGTATGTCTACTGCAACGCGATCTTCAAGATGGAGGATGAAAACAAGAACCTCGGCGATAACTTCGTGGCCGGCATCGGCCGGCACGCCGTCAATCCGGGTGAGACCAGCGAGACCATATCGCTCCAGAGCTTTCAGGGGGTAGAAGGACAGAACCTGGCCCACTTCAACGACAATCCCGCCTGGAAGACGGCCGAGGCCAGGGTCTTCTTCAAATCCAAAGGTTCCCAGTTTGTTCTTGTGGGCGAGTACAAGATCTCCAAAAGGATCAACTTCACGGAGCCCGAGCCCGTGGGCATGGATCCCAAGCCCAAGGAAAAGGTCAAGAAGTGACGCCATGAGCACCCCGGCACCCTCCCGGATCTTCCTGACCCGGGGGATCGGACGGCACAAGGAGAAGCTGGCCAGCTTCGAGCTGGCCCTGCGGGATGCGGGGATATCCCCCTACAACCTGGTCAAGATATCGAGCATCTATCCCCCCCACTGCCGGTTGATCTCCCGCGAGGAAGGGCTGACGTATCTGAATCCCGGACAGATCCTGCATCTGGTGATGAGCGAATGCGCCACGGACGAGGCACACCGCTGGATCGCGGCGGCCATCGGTGTCGCCCGTCCCAACACCCCGGACCACTACGGCTACCTCGCCGAGTACCACAGCTTCGGGCAGGACGCACACGAGGCCGGGCATCATGCCGAAGACCTGGCGGCATTCATGCTGGCCACGATCGTGGGGCAGGATTTCGACCTGAGCGAGATCTGGGAGGAGGAGAAGAACGTATATCGGATCTCGGACACTCTGGAGGTGACCACCCAGAGTGTCACCCAGACCGGGCAGGGTGAGGCCGGCCTCTGGACCACGGCCCTGGCGGCCGCAGTGTGTATCCTCTGATCGCAGAAGGGCGGCCCTCTTGGTTCAGGGACGGCGTTCTATGCGTGCGAGGGGGTCTTCGATCAGGATCTTGATATAGCTCTTGGCCTTGAGTCTTTCGAGATATTTCTGCTTCTCGACCTGAGAGCGCTCCTGGAAGATCTTTTCCTGGACCTGGTCGCGAACCTCATCGAAGGGGAGCAGTCGGCTTTCCGTCTTCTCCTCCAGGCGAAGGAGGTACCAACCGCTCTGGATAGAGATCCAGGGAGTCACGCCTCCCTCATCGAGTTCGGTCACCTCCTGCTCGAAGGCGTCGAGCATGTCCCCCTGTTTGAAGGAGCCCAGGTCCCCCTGCTTGTCTTTGTTCGGGCCCTCGGAATGTGTGCCGGCCACGCTGCCGAAATCCTCTCCCGCCTCCAACAAGCCCAGGATCTCCTTTTTCTTGCGCCCGGCGTCTTCTTCGCTGTTGTCCTCGCTTGAGACAAAAATGCCCCGGAGGCGGTACTCCGGAGGCAGAGTAAATTCATCCGGATGCTGACGGTAATAGTTGAAGATCTCGGCATCGTCGACCACAATACTCCGTCCCACTTCCGCGTAGACAGCCATGTCGCGCATATAACTCTCCCGCATCTGGGACTTCCACGCCTCAAAATCCCCGCCCTGCTTCTCGAATTCCGCCTTTAACTGGGCATCGGATTCAAGGTTGTTCTCCTGCTTGATGTTTTCGATGAACATGTTGAGCTGTTCTGTCACATCGATGTCCAGTTCCCTGGCTTTCTGAAGCAGGAGGATGTTCATGATCATGTTTTCGAGCAGGTATCCCGCGGCGAACTCATACTGTTTCTGGAACTCTTCACCCTGGACCTGGGACCTGAGCTCCCGGTAGAGGAGATCATGCTGGACCTTGAAGTCCGACAGGGTGATGATTTCGTCGTTCACGACGGCGACGATGGCCTCGACGACGGCCTGGCCGCGGATAAGACCCGTCAACCCCAGCAGCAGGAGCGCGGCCAGCGCTATCTTTATTCTATTCATGTTCGTTCCTTAGATACGTAAAAGAAAGATTCCCGGTTTCCGCTCGCCAGTCCAGGCGCTCCCGGGGGGAGGCGAAGTGCGAAGCCAGGTGCGCCTGGAACTTGTTTTCCAGAATCGCGTCCTCTATCTCTAGGGAGGCCTCGCCTTCCGAGACCAGTTCCGGAGGATATTTGGCATCCAGCCGAAACACATGATACCCGTACGCGGATTCGACGATCCGGCTGCTCTCTCCCTCCTGCAGCGCGAAGATCACGGTCTCCATCTCCGAGGGAAGCTGCCCCAGCTCGAACACCCCCATGGCCCCGCCCTTGTCCGCCTCCACCCCGATCGACATTTGTCGGGCCACTTCGCGGAAGCGGGGCTCACCCGAATCCTTTATCATGTCCAGGGCCTGCACGGCCCTGTTCTCGGTGGCCAGCAGGATCTGGCTGACCCTGACCCGGGCCGATTTCAGGAAATCCCGTTTGTGCTCCGCATAGTAGGCCGTGATCTCTTCGGGTGCCACCGTGATGTCCTTCGTGAGGATGCGGGCCCAGATCTCAAGCAGCTGCCGGACCTCCGGGATCCGTCCTCCGCCCTGGGAGACGAGGCTTTCCTTCTCGGCCGGATCGAGCCTGTCGACCCAATCCAGGGCCTCGGCCAGTAGGAGTTTTTCTTCTATGAAGCTGTCGAACAGGCGGCTCAGGACGGCCTCTGAAAGCTGTGAGGCCTCCTCTCCCGTGCTCCGAGCCACGTAACGGGTGAAATCGGCCTGGGTGTAGGAAACCCCTTCGATCGAGAGGACGACACTTTCTCCATCCCGGGAACCATTCGAATCTGAGGCCGAAGCCCGGCCCTCAGGATCCTGTACGGTGCAGCACCAAAACAGGCCGGCGCAAGCCAGCACTGCGACGGCGAGATGTACACAAAATGACCTTCCGGCTCTCATTGGCGTCCACGTCGGCTTATTATATTACATAAGGCTTAACTTCTTCAAGATGTGGATGGTTTCATCCAGAAAGGCGGTCTCACCCGCGGCACCGAGCTCCAGGCTGAGCACACCCTGAGGCGTTATGGATCCGCGGTAGCGTTCCACCAGCCCCGTCAGCCGGCTGACGTCCGCCTTTGAATCAGGCAGGAACTTGAACACGAGCTTCGACCCGACCCGGTCCAGGGACGTGATATGCATGTTCCCGGCCAGAAACTTAATGGCCCCGTAGCGTAACAGGCTGTGCACGCTCGCAGGCAGGGGGCCGTAGCGGTCGCGGACCTCTTCTTTGATGCGGTCCAGCTCCCCCAGGCTGTCCACCGAAGAAATGCGTTTGTACAGGTTCAGGCGGAGGTTGGTCTGCGGCAGGTAGGATGCGGGGATGCGGACGGCCAGCTTGAGGTTGATCTTGCTCTTGATCTCCTCGACCGGCTCCCCTTTCATCCCGCGGATGGTCTTATCCAGCAGGTCCATGTAATAATCAAAACCCACGGCCTCCATGGTACCATGCTGCTTGTTACCCAAGAAGCTTCCCGATCCTCGGATCTCGAGATCCTTGGCTGCCAGGCGAAACCCCGACCCCAGCTCGCTGAATTCCTTGAGGGCCTTCAGCCTCTGTTGGGCCAGCGGCGTGAGCTCGGCGAAGGGAGGCACCAGGAAATAGGCAGCGGCCTGACGCGATGAACGACCGACACGCCCCCGGAGCTGGTAGAGCTGAGCCAGCCCGAACCTGTCCGCCCGGTTGACGATCAGGGTATTGACCAAGGGTATGTCAATGCCGTTTTCGATGATGGTGGTGGATATAAGGATGTTGTACTTCTCCTGGATGAAATCGAGCATCCGTTTTTCCAGCTCGGATCCCGACATCTGTCCATGTATAAAAACCACCCGTGCCTCAGGCACCCAGTTCTCCAGCATCCGGGCCATGGACTCGATGTCTTCCACCCGGTTATGGATGAAATATACCTGTCCACTCCGCTGCAGCTCCCTGCGCACGGCCGAGGTGATCAGGTTCCGGCTGAAGGTGGTCACAACCGTGTGGATGGCCAGTCGATCCTTGGGAGGTGTCTCGATCAGGCTGATGTCCCTGAGCCCGGACAGCGACATGTTCAGGGTCCGGGGGATGGGAGTGGCGGTCATGGTCAGGACATCGATATTCGCCTTGATCTGCTTGATCCTCTCTTTGTGCTTGACCCCGAACCTCTGTTCCTCGTCCACCACCAGCAGGCCCAGGTCATGAAACTCCACATCCGGGGAGAGCAGGCGGTGGGTGCCGATGATGATGTCGACCAGCCCGCGTTTCAGGTCTCCCAGAAGATTTTCCTGGGCGGCGCGGGTCTGGAGGCGGGTCAAGCCCTCCACCCGGACGGGAAAAAGCAGCAAGCGGCGGCAGAAGGTCTGGAGGTGCTGGCTGGCCAGGACCGTGGTCGGACAGAGCACCGCCACCTGCTTGCCGTCCATGACCGCCTTGAACGCGGCCCGCATGGCCACCTCGGTCTTGCCGTAGCCCACATCGCCGCAGAGCAGCCGGTCCATGGGAGCCGGGGACTCCATGTCGTGCCTGATCTCGGAGATGGCCCGCAGTTGGTCATCCGTTTCCTGGTAATCGAACGTCTTCACGAACTCCGTGCTCCATTCCCCGGCAGGGCTGAAGCTGTATCCCTTCGCGGCCTTCCTCTTTGCGTACAGCTCCAGCAGTTCCTGAGCCATGTCTTCGATGGCCTTTTTGGTCCGTGCCTTGGTCCGTTCCCACTGCAACGTGCCCAGTTTGCTGAGGAGGGGGGCATCCGTGCCCATGCGGGCATATTTCTGGACCAGGTTCATGTCCTCCACCGGCACAAAAAGCTTGTCCTCGTCCCGATAATGGATCTCCATGAACTCGCGTTTCTTGTGGTCCACCTCCATACGGATCAGCCCGGAGAACACGCCGATGCCGTAATCGGTGTGCACGATGTAGTCGCCGACCCGCAGATCTCGGAAATCGGACACAAAGGGCTTAATCCGGGGACGGCTCACCAGCACCCGTTCTTCCGTGAACACATCCCCTTCAGAAAAAAACAGGATCTTCAGGGGTGGATACCCGAAGCCCCGGCGCAGCCGGCCCTGCAGGAGAACGACCGACTCGTCCCTGAGGGGAAACAGCACATCGTCCGTGATCAGATACCGCAGCTGATGCTGGGAAAGCAGGCCCGCGAACTTACGGCGCACGGCCTCCCCGGAAAAGAACAGATAGCAACGCTCCCGCTCCTCCTGCTTTTTCTTCAAGAATTCGAGGAAAAAGGAGATCTTGTTATCGAACCTGGGTACCGACTGGAAGAAAAAGCGGATCTTCCGTCTCGGGCTGGGGCCTTCGATCTCGTTGAGGCGGACGGCTTCCTTCCGAACGCTCTCCCAGGAGGTGGACGGATAGATCGTGTCAGGGGAAAGGCTGAAGGACTTCTGGGCGGTCTGCTCGGCATGCCGGGATTCGAGGGCTTCCCTGCTGTCCTGCCAATCCTTTTCAACCTCCTCAAACCCGTCCAGGATCAAGAGATGGCTTTCCAGGTAATCGGAAAAGGGAGAGAAGCGGCCGCGGCCAAGCAGAGACTGATAGACAAACGAGGGGAAGACGTCTCCACCCTGCAGGCGGGCGATCCTTTCCTCCAGGTCGGCAGCGGTCCCCGGGGGAGCGGCTGATCGGGCTTCCGCCGCCCATTCCCGGATAAAGACCGGGTCAGCCGGGAACTCGCGCAGGGAGGGGATCCGCACAAAATCGCTCTTGCGCAGGGACCGCTGCGTGGAAGGATCGAATTCCCGGAGGGAAGCGACCTCATCCCCGCTGAATTCGAGGCGCGAGGGGAAGGACTCCCAGGGGGTGAAGACATCTACGACCCCACCCCGCCAGGCGTATTCACCGTGGCTGTTGATGATGTCCGTGCGGTCATACCCGTATCGGGCCAGGAGCTCCAGCAGCCTGTCCCGCGAGAGCGACTGCCCCTTTTCCACACTCAAAAATGAGGCCACCAGGTCGTCCGGAAGGGGGACGGGCTTGAGAAGCCCGAACAGGTTGGTCACGAAGAGACCAGGGCGGCGATGCAGGGCATCCCAGAAACAGCGCGTGCGGGCCGCGATGGCCTCCAGAGAGGGCATGATCTCCTGATACGGGTCTTGGGAGAGGGCCGGCAGGACACGGACCGGCAGGTCGGCCTGCAGGCGGTCGCAGAAAAAGCGTGCCGCATCGGCAAACCTGAACAGAGAAGCCGAGGACGGCCGGATGAAAACGATCCCCCGGCCGCTCTTCAGCGCCAATGCCGCCAGCAGGTAGGGTTTAGCGGCCTCGGTGACACCGGTTATCTGGAGCCGCCTCGCGCCCCCATCGAGCTGCTTGCACAGCTCCCTGAATTCCGGTGTCTCCAGGACGAAATCGAGGCTCATGCCGCCTATTATACGTGCTGCACACGCCGCTGTCAGCCCGAAACGTTCATGCTGTTGGTAGGGTGGGCAAGAATGAGGGGGAGGGTTGGCCGGCTTGACATTCAGGGGCGGCTGGGAGACATTGGGAGCGCATGAGGGACGGACACGACACACCGGTTCAGGGACAGGTCCGGTTCCACGCGGGCTACAGGGGCCGGCAGGAACCGAGACGCATCATGATCGAGGGACGCGACCATACCGTAACCGAAATCCTTTCCCGGGGGAGGATCCGGGACAGCGGATCGGG